>CADBRW010000054.1 GCA_902797155.1 uncultured Lachnospiraceae bacterium | reverse complement strand
GATGAGGATGAGGAGCATGAGCATCACCATCATCACCACGATCATGATGAGGATGAGGAGCATGAGCATCACCATCACCATGACGAGGATGAGGGTGAGGGACATCATCACCATCATTACGACGAGAACGGGGTGTGCAGCTGCGGTCATCACCATCATGGCCACGATGCCGACGAGGTGTTCACCAGCTGGGGTAAGGAGACGGCCCGCCGTTACAGCAGGGAAGAGCTTACTGCCATCCTTGAAAAGCTGGCAGTGGAAGAGGAGAATCCCTTCGGTATCATTCTCCGTGCCAAGGGCATCGTTCCGGATAAGGACCAGAAATGGATGGAGTTCGATCTGGTTCCCGGCGAGTATGAGATCCGTGAGGGCAAGGCAGAGTATACCGGAAAGCTGTGTGTTATCGGAAGCCAGCTGAAGGAAGACAAGGTTGAGGAGCTGTTCGGTCTGTAGGAACCGGACAGGGAGTATAGAGGCAGAACATGAAGAAAGAAGAGATAAAGGAGATCCCTGTATACCTGTTCATGGGATTTCTCGGAAGCGGTAAAACCACATTTGCAAAGGATACCCTGCTGAAGCAGGATTTCACCGAGGGACAGAAGACTCTGTTTCTGATCTGCGAAGACGGTGAAGAGGAGTATGACTTCGATGCCCTTCGGAAGAAGAACATCTTCCCTGAGCTGATCACGGAGGAGACGCTTACCACCGACTACCTTCTGGAGCTTTCCAGGAAGTATGAGCCGGAAAATGTCATGATCGAGTACAACGGAATGTGGGAGCTGGACAAGATCTTCCAGATCCGCGTACCCAAGGGCTGGACCGTGGTTCAGGTCATTTCCTTTGTGGATGCGACCACATTTGACATGTATGTCAACAACATGAAGAAGGTAATGATGGATCAGCTGAGAAATGCTGACATGATCATTTTCAACCGATGTGACGAAACCACGAAGAAGGCGGAGTACCGCCGCAGTATCCGTGCGGTCAACCGCAGAGCGCAGATCATCTTTGAGGGCGCAAACGGTGAAGTGGACAACGGAATGGACGGGGAGGTGGAGCTTCCCTTTGATACCTCCGGTCCCCGTGTGGAGCTGGGAGAAGAGGATTTCGGCCTGTTCTATGCGGATGCGGCGGACAATCCGGATAAGTATGTGGGAAAGACGATCCATTTCAAGGCGCAGGTACATCACCCAAGCAATTACAGTGACAGGACCTTTGTGCCCGGACGCTTTGCCATGACCTGCTGTGCAGCGGATATCGCTTTTGTCGGATTCAAGACCTATTATGATTCCGCAAAGAAGCTGAAGGACAGGGAATGGGTTATGGTGGAAGGCCAGGTAAAGAAGGAGTTCTATCCGGAATTCCAGGGAGAGGGCCCCGTGATCTACGCCACAAGCGTGGCAAAGACCAGCCCGGCAGCCGATGACCTGGTATACTTTACCTATTGACCTTAGATTCATGGGAACGGAGGAAGAGGTATGTCCCGTCAGACCTGGAAACCGGGGAATATGCTGTATCCCCTTCCGGCTGTGATGGTTAGCTGCCAGCGGCCGGGTGAAAAGCCGAATATCCTGACTGTTGCCTGGGCAGGGACTGTATGCTCTGACCCGGCCATGATATCCATCTCCGTACGCCCTGAGCGGTATTCCTATGATATCATTAAAGAGACCGGAGAATTCGCCGTCAATCTGGTTACAAAGGATCTGACCTTTGCTGCCGATTACTGTGGAGTGAAGTCCGGGCGTGACGTGGATAAATTCAGGGAAATGAAACTGACGCCGGTTTCACTGGACGGGGTTGCGGTTCCCGGGATCAACGAGAGTCCGCTGATCCTGGCCTGCAGGGTAACAGACGAGAAACCGCTTGGGACACATCATATGTTCCTTGCAGAGGTCGTTTCCGTTTCCGTAAATGAAGAATATATGGATGAAACGGGAAAGTTTCATCTGAATGATACCGAACTCATGGCATATTCCCACGGGGAATACTTTACGCTGGGAAAGAAGCTTGGGAAGTTCGGATACTCGGTGAAGAAGAGGAAATAAGTATCTATGATTGATGCAATCATCCAATGGGATATGGATGTCCTGCTCTATTTTCAGGATCATATCCGGACAGCATGGCTGGATCCGATCATGAAGGCCTGTGGCCTCCTTGGCCGTGGCGGCGTTATATGGATCCTGCTCTGTATCATACTGATGATTCCGAAGAAGACCCGCAGGATAGGCATTTGTGCCGGTGCTGCATTGGCGCTGAGCTTTATTGTAAATAATCTGATCATTAAAAATGTGGTGGGACGTATCCGCCCGTATGAGGTGGTGGAGGGGCTGACGCGTATCGTTGATGCGGAGTCTGACGCATCCTTCCCTTCAGGGCACGCGGCGTGCGTGTTCTCCGTGGCTACGGGCGTTCTGCTTTCGTCGAAGAACAAGATTCCGGGCATCCTCCTGATCCTTTTCGGATTCCTGATGGGATTTTCCAGGATCTATGTAGGCGTTCATTATCCTACAGATGTGATCGTGGCTATTTTCGTATCTACGGCTTCAGCGGTACTCGCATACCTGATCGTATGTGCCATTGAGAAGAAGCTGCGTAAGAGGCGGGAAGAGCGAGAGGATGCAGATGCAATGATGATCCTATAAGTACTGTATGAGACTCCCGAAGAGGCGAAAGGAGAGTCTATGTACAGTAATCGTATCTACAGTGGAAGCCCCCTGGGGATAGACGGACTGCTGGTGACGGTGGAAGCCGACATCAGTCAGGGCCTTCCGTCCCTTTCCATGGTGGGGTATCTTTCCTCCTCCGTTCGGGAGGCAGGAGACAGAGTGCGTACGGCACTCAGAAATTCGGGTTACGGCCTTCCGCCCCGGCGGATCACCGTAAGTCTTTCTCCGGCGGACGTAAGAAAGGACGGCGCAGGCTATGATCTGGCCATTGCTGTCGCACTTCTTTGTTCCATGGAGGTTCTTCCAAGAGAAGGCTTAGATGAATATCTCTTTTTAGGCGAGCTGGGACTGGACGGAAGCGTCCGGGGGATACCCGGCGTTCTTGCCGTGGCACATTTTGCGGCAAAGCAGGGATACCGGAAGCTGGTGGTCCCCGAGGAAAATGCGGCGGAAGCGGCATACATCGACGGGATCCGGGTATACGGAGTGGAGAGTCTTCTGGAGGTTGTTTCTTTCCTGGAAGGGGAACTGATACTGGAGCCAAAGTCCCATGATGCTTCGGAGATCCTATGGGACAGACCGGAGCATGACATCTCGGAGATCCACGGCCAGAAGATCATGAAGCGCGGAGTTGAGATCGCCGTGGCCGGCTTTCATAACATTTTAATGACAGGGGCTGCCGGGGCGGGGAAATCCCTGATGGCCAAATGTCTTCCGGGGATCATGCCCAGAATGACCTACGAGGAACAGTTGGAGCTCACGAAGATCTACAGCGTGTCCGGGATGCTGAAGGGCTTCGGCGGACTTATGAACCGGCGTCCCTTCCGAAGCCCCCATGCAAATGTGTCTGCGGCGGCGCTGTTGGGGGGAGGAGCCATTCCGAAGCCGGGGGAGGTATCCCTGGCGGACTGCGGTGTTCTGTTTCTGGATGAATTTCCGGAATTCGGACGGGGTGTGATCGAAGGCCTTCGTGCTCCCATGGAGGATCAGGAGGTGACGGTCTCCAGAGTGAAGGCCACCTACCGCTTCCCGGCCAGGTTCATGCTGGTTGCGGCACGGAATCACTGCCCCTGCGGTTTCTATCCGGACCGTGCGCGATGCCGATGCTCCGAGCGTCAGATCATAGAGTACAGAAACCGGGTCAGCCATCCCATCATGGACCGGATCGATATTCGCATCGAGGTGCGTCCGGTGGAGGTGGAGGATCTCCTGGGAGATTCCAGAGAAGAAAGCAGTGAGACGGTACGGGCAAGGATCGAAGAGGCGAGGGAACGACAGCTGCACCGTTACAGAGGGGAAAGCTTCTGTTTTAATTCTGCGGTTCCCCAGAGCAGACTGATGGACTATATCCACCTGGAGAAGAAGGAGACGGAACTCCTTCGGGAGGTCTACAGCCAGGGAGAGCTGTCGGCCAGAGGGTATTTCAAGGTCCTCAGGCTGGCGCGGACCATTGCGGATCTGGCAGGGCATGAGGAGCTTGGCGAGGAGGATCTGACCGAGGCGCTGTTCTTCCGAAATGTAAGCTCCGGTGAGGACGGAAGGAGGGCGGCGTTATGATAGAAGAAAGAATGGCTTACCTCTGGATGGGAGGACTCCGAAACGTGGGCCCTGTTGCACGGCAAAGACTCCTTGAGCTTTACGGGTCTTCTGCGGCCCTGTTTCATGCTCCGGATGCGGAGCTTCTGGCCCTTGTTGCTGAGGATGTGATCAGTCAGGAGAGTTTTGAGGAAATGTGCACCGGCCGGAATGAGGCGGAGCTTTGTGCCAGGGCTGAGGCGTATCAAAAAGAAAATGCGGCCTTTCTTACACCTGCAGATGAGGAGTATCCGGAACTTCTCATGGAGATTCCGGATCCGCCGGTGACCCTGTTCTATCGCGGGAATATCGGGTATCTTCGGGATTCGGTATGCCTTGGAGTCGTAGGAACCCGGACTCCAAGCCTCTATGGAAAGGAGGTGGCGGGACGGTTCGTGAAACCCCTTGCGGCCGAGGGGGTGGTCATTGTCAGCGGACTTGCTACGGGCATTGACACGGAAGCCCACCGCTCAGCCATTCAGGCAGGGGGACGTACGGTGGGGGTGCTTGGCGGAGGGATCGACATCTGTTATCCCCAGCGGAACTTCCATCTCTATCAGGAAATGTGCGAAAACCAGCTGGTGGTCTCCGAGTATGCACCGGGCATTCCGCCCCTGGCCATCCAGTTTCCTCTGAGGAACAGGATCATCAGCGGGCTTTCCCGCGGGCTCCTGGTACTGGAAGCCAGGAAAAGGTCCGGGACGCTGATCACGGCGGATGCCGCATTGGATCAGGGGAGAAATGTCTATGCGGTACCCGGCCGTCTGGGAGATCCTCTCAGTGAGGGGACCAACAATCTGATCCGCCAGGGAGCCATGTGTGTACAGGGACCGGAGGATATTCTGGAGGATCTGGGAATCGCAAAGAAACAGAGAAGAAAGAAGGGGAAGGGAACGCTGCTGTCAGGGGAGAGACTCGAGCTTACGAAGGAAGAACGCCGTATCCTGTCCCGGCTGTCTCTGGTTCCGGTTCATGTGGACGAGCTGGTGGGGGACGGTGACGGAACACTCCAGGACAACCTGTCACTGCTTCTTTCCATGGAAAAGCGTGCCCTGATCCATCAGCCCATGCGTGGGTATTATACCAGGGGATGATGGGACGGGAATGGGTGCGGAATACTTGACAAGCGTCTGGCTTTCGGCTAACCTAAGAAGGTGGCTTTGATGCCGATGTTATTTTACGTGAAGCGAAGAATCCTTAATACCAGATCAATCACATGAGGAGTTTACATAATATGAAGATTTTCAACACCCTTACAAGACAGAAGGAAGAATTTAAACCCGTGGTTCCGGGAAAGGCAGGCATCTATGTCTGCGGACCTACGGTATATGATTTCATCCATATCGGAAATGCGCGTCCCATGATCGTGTTTGACACGCTGCGCCGTTACCTGGAGTACCGGGGCTATGATGTGAACTACGTTTCGAATTTTACGGATGTGGACGATAAGATCATCCGCCGCGCCAATGAAGAGGGCGTGGATTCTCTTCAGATCTCGGAACGGTTTATCAGGGAATGTAAGACGGATATGGAGGCTCTGAATGTGCGTCCTGCCACCACCCATCCCCAGGCAACCCTGGAGATTCCCGATATGATAGAGATGGTGCAGCAGCTGATCGACAAGGGCCATGCCTATGAAGTGAATGGCACCGTGTATTTCCGCACCAGAAGCTTCCCGGGATACGGCAAGCTTTCCCATAAGAATATCGATGATCTGGAAAGCGGTCACCGTGACGAGGCACATCAGCTGAAGGTCAGCGGTGAGGATGAGAAGGAGGATCCGCTGGATTTCGTGCTTTGGAAGCCCATGAAGCCGGGAGAACCCTTCTGGGAGTCACCCTGGGGAAAGGGACGTCCGGGCTGGCATCTGGAATGCTCCGTTATGTCCAGAAAGTACATCGGCGGAACCCTGGATATTCATGCCGGAGGTGAAGACCTGATCTTCCCTCATCATGAAAATGAGATCGCCCAAAGTGAAGCTGCCAATGAGCAGACCTTTTCCAATTACTGGATGCACAACGGATTCCTGAAGATCGATAATGAGAAGATGTCCAAGTCCCTGGGGAATTTCTTCACGGTACGGGATATCTGTGAGAAATACGATCCGCAGGTGGTACGGTTCTTTATGCTTTCCGCACAGTACAGAAGTCCCCTAAACTTCTCCAAGGATCTGATCGAGACCTCAAAGGTAAGTCTTGAGCGAATCCTGAACGGTGCGGAGAAGCTGGACGGAATCGTGAAGAAGAATAATGGGAAGGAACTGTCGGAAGAAGAGAAGCGTCTTCTGTCCGAAGAACTTCCGAAATATGTAGAACGCTTCAATGCGGCCATGGATGATGACCTGAATACGGCGGATGCCATTTCAGTCATCTTTGAGCTGGTACGTTTTACAAATGCAGGAACGGATACGGAGTCTTCGTCCGCATTTGCCAAAGAACTGTATGATACGCTGTTCACATTGTCGGATACGGTGCTGGGTATCCATCTTACCAGAAGTGCTGCCGCAGTTTCCGAGGATGAGGTTGCCGAGATCGAGCGTCTTATCGCGGAGCGAACGGCTGCCAAGAAGGAAAAGAACTTTGCACTGGCGGATGAGATCCGCGACCATCTGTCCGGCATGGGGATCGTGATAGAAGATACCAGAGAGGGAGTAAAGTGGAAGAAGGCGTAAGCAAGACCCCGTCGGGTGTAAAGGAGCTAAGACAGAATGCGGCCATGTATTCTCCGCTGACACTGGCTTATCTGGGAGACAGCGTTCTGGATCTTCGGATCAAGGAACATTTTGTCCGGAAAGCCAATCAGCAGGTTCAGAAGTACCATAAAGAGGTGACCGCAGTGGTGTCTGCGGTAAGCCAGGCTGCATTTATGGACAGGATCGAGGACAGCCTTTCCGAGGAGGAAGCGGCGGTCTATCACCGGGGAAGAAATGCATCCGTTCACTCCAGGGCTAAAAATGCGACAATGGCGGAGTATAAGAAGGCGACGGGGATGGAAGCCCTGCTGGGATATCTGTATCTCTCCGGGCAGGAGGAACGCCTCATGGAATTGATAGAACTGCTGCTTCAGCAGCATGGTGAGACCGGTAAGGTCGGATGATAGAAAGACAGGAAGAAGTATGGGACTGGACAAGTTCGGAACGGAAATGACAGAGCTGCTGCCGGAGGAGCCGGCGGAGGAAGAACAGGTGACGGCTGTACCGGATACCTCTTCGAAGCATGCAAAGACAGGAATGATCGAAGGCAGGAATGCCGTGCAGGAGGCACTTCGTGCGGGAAAGCCGGCTGACCGTCTTTACATTCAGGACGGACTTCGGGATCCGGTGATCGGCCAGATCCTCTCTAAGGTAAAGAAGCAGGGAGCAACCGTCAGCTTTGTCAAGAAACAGCAGCTGGATCAGATGTCGGAAACAGGAAGGCACCAGGGCGTGATCCTTTGCTGCTCCGCTTATGAGTATGCTTCCATGGAGGATATCTTCCGTGGAGCGGAGGAGAAGGGGGAACCCCCGTTTATCTTTCTTTTGGATGAGATCGAGGATCCCCACAATCTGGGTGCCATCATCCGGACGGCCAATCTCTGCGGCGCTCACGGAGTCATCATTCCGAAGCACAGAGCTGTGGGCCTTACCGCCACAGTCGTAAAGGCTTCTGCCGGTGCGGTGAATTATACTCCGGTTGTGAAGGTGACGAATATCGCAAAGACCATCGATCAGCTGAAGGAACGCGGATTATGGTTTGCCTGTGCGGATATGGGCGGAGAGGTCATGTATAACTGCAACCTGACCGGACCCATCGGGCTGGTGATCGGAAATGAGGGCAGCGGTGTATCCAGGCTGGTCCGTGAGAAATGTGATTATATCGTATCCGTTCCCATGAAGGGAGATATCGATTCGCTGAATGCTTCGGTAGCGGCCGGAGTTCTCGCTTACGAGATCGTACGGCAGCGCATGGTGAAGAAGAACTGAAGGAACATTCCGGGACAGGAGAAGCAGATTGAAGAAACAGGAAGAAACTAAGAAGGAGTCGTCTCTGACATCTCTGACAGATGAAGAGCTGGCGGTGAAGAGTCAGTCCGGGGACAGGGAAGCGGAGGAGCTTCTTCTCAAAAGATACAGCGATGTGGTGAAGCGGGAGATCCGTTTCCTCTTCCTGGTAGGAGCGGAGACAGAGGATCTTGCCCAGGAAGCCATGATCGGTTTGGTCAAGGCCATCCGGGACTACACCCCGGACCGTGGGGCAGGTTTTCATACCTATGCCACCCGCTGTATCCGGAATCAGATCCGCACAGCAATAACCGCAGCGGGCCGGATGAAGCACCAGCCCCTGAACAGCTATATCTCCATATATGCGGATTCCACGGAAGAGGGAGAACAGATCCTTTCGGAGCATGCGCTCAGGGAAGACTCCGGCAATCCGGAGACGGTGGTACTTCTGAAGGAACGTATGCGGGAGCAGGAAGAACAGATGCAGCAGAAGCTGAGCCGTATGGAACGGGAGGTGGCAGAGCTTTATCTCGCCGGTTACAGCCATGCGGAGATCGCGGAGAAGCTGGGAAAGAAGGAACGATCGGTGAATAACGCTCTCACCAGGGTGCGCACGAAGATGAAAATGTAACGTGCCGGCATCACGATGCCGGTTCATGCGAAAAAGAGTCTCGGGCATATAATGGAATAAAGAAGAACGCCCGGTTGGCACATTTCCATGATGTCAACCGGGCGTTCTTCTATTGATGTGGATGTGATGCGGAACTGGTCCGGATCACCTTCGAGCCGTCAACCGGAGTCGAACCGGCGACCTCAGCACTACCAATGCTGCGCTCTACCTACTGAGCTATGGCGGCAAAAATCACATTT
>CADBRW010000053.1 GCA_902797155.1 uncultured Lachnospiraceae bacterium | reverse complement strand
CGGTTGGAGTTGGCCAGGATATCATTTACACAATCCGTGGTCACGGCGTCCAGACCGCAGCCGAAGGAGAAGAGGTGGACAAGCTCCAGATCCTCACAGGTTTTTACATAGTTTGCCGCCCGGTACAGACGGGAATGATACATCCACTGGTCGGATACGATCAGCGGACGGTCCACCTTGGAAAGGTGGGAGATAGAATCCTCGGAGAGAACCGCTACGCCGTAGGAGTTGATCAGCTCGGGGATTCCGTGGTTGATCTCCGGATCCACGTGGTAGGGACGTCCGGCCAAAACGATACCCAGCTTGCCGGTCTTCTTCAGGAAGGCAAGGGTTTCCTCACCTTTACGGCGAACATCACGCTTAACCCGTTCTGCTTCCTTATAGGCTGCATCAATAGCTGCGCTGATCTCTTCCCGGGTAATGTCGGTATATTTCTTAAACTCCCGAAGCATACGGTTCTTCAGGGCCTCGGGATTATCCAGAGCCAGGAAGGGACGGATGTAGGTGATGCCCTCTGTCTGGATCTCCTCCATGTTGTTCTTGATATTCTCGGAATAGGAGGTGACGATGGGGCAGTTGTAATGGTTGTTTGCCTCCGGAGTCTCGTTCATTTCATAGGGGACACAGGGGTAGAAGATGGTCTTCACGCCCTGCTTTACGAGCCACATCACATGACCGTGGCTGATCTTTGCGGGATAGCACTCCGTGTCACTGGGGATGGACTCAATACCCATGGAATAGATTTCCTTTGTGGACTTGGGAGAAAGGATCACCCGGTAGCCCAGCTTGGAAAGGAAGGTATGCCAGAAGGGATAATTCTCATACATATTGAGTACTCTGGGTACACCGATCTCCCCACGGGGCGCCTTCTCAAGGGGAAGGGGCTTGTAGGAGAAAATGCGGTTGAACTTGTACTCATAGAGGTTGGGCATGTTCTCGGCATTCTTCTTGCCGCCCTGACCTCTTTCGCAGCGGTTACCGGTGATAAAACGGCGGCCGCCCGTGAATTTGTTGATGGTGAGAAGGCAGTTATTCGTGCAGAGACCGCACCGGGCCATCTGTGTCTCGTAGGTGAGTTCATTCACATCCTTCTCGGAAATGGTGGTGGACACATACCCCTCGGTATAGTTATCCCTTGCGATCAGGGCCGCACCGAAAGCACCCATGATGCCGGCAATGTCCGGGCGCACGGGTTCTCTTCCGGATACCAGCTCAAAAGCACGGAGCACGGCATCGTTGTAAAATGTACCGCCCTGCACCACGATCTGCTGGCCCAGCTGCTTCGGGTCGGTCAGCTTGATGACCTTGAGAAGGGCGTTCTTAATTACGGAATAGGCGAGTCCGGCGGAGATATCCTCTACGGTGGCGCCTTCCTTCTGGGCTTGCTTTACCTTGGAGTTCATGAATACGGTGCAGCGGGAACCCAGGTCGATGGGGGTCTTCGCCGTAAGCGCGATCTCGGCGAAATCATGTACCTCAAAATCAAGGGAGCGGGCAAATGTCTCGATGAAGGAGCCGCATCCGGAGGAGCAGGACTCATTCAGCATGACATTATCTACCACGCCGTTTCGGATCTTGATACATTTCATATCCTGACCGCCGATATCGAGGATGGTGTCCACCTCGGGGTCAAAGAAGGCAGCTGCCGTGTAGTGGGCAACGGTCTCTACCTCGCCGTAGTCCAGGTTCATGGCGGACTGAAGCAGAGCTTCACCGTAACCGGTGGAGCAGCTGCCGGCGATGGTAGCCGTTTCGGGCAGTAGAGAGTAGATCTCCTTCAGGGCCCGAATGGTGGTCTTGACCGGGCTGCCGTTATTGTTCGAATAGAAGTCATAGAGAAGCTCGCCCCGCTCACCGATCAGTGCCAGCTTGGTGGTTGTGGATCCGGCGTCGATGCCGAGGAACACATTTCCACTGTAGGTCTTCAGATCTGCACGGCGTACGTGATAGGAATGCTGACGCTCACGGAAATCCTTTAGTTCTTCCTCGTTCCTGAAAAGCGGGTCCAGACGGTTGACCTCGACCTCGATCTTCAGATCGTCGGAAAGCTTTCCTGAAAGAGCAGTGAGAGATGTGGTCTTTGCCTCGGTGGCATGAAGAGCCGCACCGATGGCTGCGAACAGATGGGAGTTATCCAGAAGGATCGCGTGCTCCTCATCCAGATTCAGTGTCCTGATAAAGCACTCACGGAGCTGATCCAGGAAATGCAGAGGACCGCCGAGAAATGCCACGTGACCGCGAATGGGCTTACCGCAGGCCAGACCGGAGATGGTCTGATTTACTACCGCCTGGAAGATGGATACCGACAGGTTCGGCTTGGTCGCACCCTCGTTGATCAGGGGCTGGATATCCGTCTTGGCAAAGACACCGCAGCGTGCGGCGATGGGGTATACAGTGTCATAGGTCTTAGCGTATTCGTTCAGACCGGAGGCGTCTGTCATTAGCAGAGCAGCCATCTGGTCAATAAAGGAGCCTGTACCGCCTGCACAGACTGAATTCATTCTCTGTTCGATACCGTTCTTGGAGAAATAGATGATCTTCGCATCCTCACCGCCAAGCTCGATGGCAACATCTGTCTGGGGAGCAGCATCCTCAAGGGCACTGGATACACAGACTACCTCCTGCTCGAAGGGGACGTCGATCACCTTGGCAAGGGCCAGACCGCCGGATCCGGTTATGTCCGGAGCCACCTCGCAGTCGCCGATGGTTTCGATGGCCTTGGTCAGGAGTTCCTTCAGTGTCTCCTTGATCCGGGCGAAATGTCTCTGATATTCGGAAAACAGTAATTTGTGATTCTCATCCAGGACCGCAACCTTAACTGTGGTGGATCCAATGTCAATGCCTAAGCGTTTCATAATGCTCCTTTTTTGCCGATAGTTCTGTTTCGACATTATTATAGTAGATTTAACCGAAACTACATTATATATGATACCTTCGAAAAACTCAAGGCAAGAATGCTTAATATTGCACGGCTCTTGAGTTTTATCCCCGAATCATGTATAATACACGATTAGATATGCGCTTTTCACGGCGCAATGTGGGTGGGAGTTTGATTATGAGCTTTTATGATAAAATGGAACGAAAGATCGGGAAGTATGCGATACCGCATCTTCCTCTTATCATGACAGGACTGTTTATCGCCGGATATATCTTCCGGTATTTCTTTGAAAGCTTTTATCCCTATCTGGTCCTGGATCCCTATTACATTGTGGAAAGTCATCAGTACTGGCGGCTGATCAGCTGGGTATTTACGGTTCCCTTTGAGCTGTCGGACACCTTGAGTATGCTGCTTGTGCCGATCTGCCTCTATTTTTACTATTATGTGGGTACTTCGCTGGAGCGCGTCTGGGGAAAATTCGCTCTGAACCTCTATGTGTTCGGCGAGATCATCCTGATGGATCTGGCTGTTGTGATCACATACCTTATTACGAAAGAGTTTAACTGGGCGCTTATCTATCTGCCCACGACCCGTTATGTACTGTTGTCCATGTTCCTGGCCATGGCTGTTATTTTCAAGGACGAGGTGGTTCTTTTCGCCTTTGTCGTTCCTATGAAAATGAAATGGCTGGCGGTGGTGGACGCAGCCTTCATGCTGTATGAATTTATCAAGTATCCCTTCCTTTACTGGAGAGTGATCATCATAACCTGCGTAGTGACCTTCTGTCTCTTCTGGCTGCTGAATCGGAAAAGGACCGGACGCTCCATTCAACAGATACGGCGGAGCCGGCGGTTCAAGAAGGCGATTCGTTCCGGCAGAGTGGCAGAACGGGAGCCTTCGGAGTCATCCTCGGGATCCGGCAGGGGCAAAGTGATCACCATGCGTCCCTCATCGAAAGGACCGATCCATCAGTGTACCATTTGCGGTAGGACGGAACAGGACAATCCGGACCTGGAGTTCAGATACTGTTCCAAGTGCGCAGGCAATCATGAGTACTGCAGTGATCATATTTTCACTCATGTACATATTGAGGAATCGGGAGAGTAAGGCGTGGAAGCAAGGCAGATACAAAGAGAAACGAAAATACTGCTTACGGATCTTTCGGCAGGAAAAGACAGGAAATCCGGACTCGCGAAATACCGCGGGATGCTGGCGGCTGCCTTTTCTTCCTATGCAATGATCAAGCTGTCCATGAACTATTTCACTCTGTGTGAGATGGAACAGGAGGACGGCGAGACCCGGAAGGACGAAACGAACGAGGACGTTTGGACTGTTCGCAGCGGGATCCGGGGACTGCTTTCAGGATCCACGGAGAAGGAGGAAGAGTCAATCCGTGCTCTCCGCGACAGGATCACAGCGAGAATGAAGGTGCTCACATCCTATACGGATTTCTTTGAGCAGCACGAATATATACTGAACAGAAGGGAAGCGAAGCTTCTGGACGAGGTGGAGCATGTTTCACCTGAACAGCTGGCAGAGGAAGCTTTCTCCTATGTGTTCTCAGATCAGGATAAGATGGTGATCAATTCCAGGATCCAGTCGGTTGTGGAACAGCTGCCCGTTCGTATGACGAAGCAGAGGTTCTATGACATTTTATCCGAAGCCATCGCCCTCTATAAAGGCGGAGAACTGCAGTCCGCAAAGGACTTTATCGACTCCGTTAAAGAGGCGGCACTGATCACCCTTCCGGAGGGCTTTGATTCAACCTATCCGGATCTGGCGCAGACGAAAGACTTCTTTGACTCCGTTACCTATAAGGATCTGGGAAAGGATGAGTATGAGAAGCTGGTTGAGGAACTGTCTCTGGTCACAAAGACCATGGAAGATCTGGCAACCGGAGATCTGCTCCTTCAGGAGATTGTAAATGATATCCTGATCGTGCAGCTGACCACACGTTTCTCAGACCCGGCCTATATCGATGACAGAAGCCTTGTGGCAAGACAGGTCCTGGAGGAGATCATTTCTTCCGATGAGATCGCTCTTTCTGCAGAAAAGTTTGATAAATGGTTCCTGTCATTGGAAGGTGCTCAGGAGGATGCATATGAAAGCCTGCTTCTTTTGGAGGGAGCGTTGGAATCCTATGCGGATGAGCTTCCGGAGGATGCTGCCAAGGCACTGAAGACCGCAGATCTGCTTACCTCCACCAGCCTTTTCATGGACCTGGATACCACGGGAGTACATGTTGTGGAAGAAAAAGCGGATGAGGCGGAGATCGAGGCCATGAAGGAAGAACTCTTCAATGGTTTTGACGCTGTATTCGCGGGGCTTTCCAAAGAGGAGAAGCGGAGCAGGATGGCGAAGGTGCTTTCCATGGTTCCGGTCTTCTTCAATTCAAGAGATGAGATTAAGGAATACTTTTTATATGCTCTGCAGAACTGCAGGGAT
>CADBRW010000052.1 GCA_902797155.1 uncultured Lachnospiraceae bacterium | reverse complement strand
GAATCGATGATGAAGGAGCTGCGGTCCCTTTCTCTCTAGAGGGGAAGCGGCAGTGTATGAAAATGTGTCTTAATGTACGATTATCCTCACCGTTCCTGCATGGCAGGACGAAATATGAGGAGGAACTATGCTGATCAGTTTAAGAATTGAAAATATAGCCCTGATCGACCGGCTTGAGGTCACATTTGATCAGGGATTAAATGTGCTGACCGGAGAGACCGGCGCCGGTAAATCCGTTGTGATCGGATCCATCGGTATCGCTCTCGGAGGTAAGTTTGACCGGACACTGCTCCGGGATGACACAAAGGACGGAATGGTGGAGGTGCTGTTCTCGCTGGAACCGGCAGTGAAGGCCCGGCTTCTGGAGGGGGAGGTGCTTCCGGAGGATCTTCTGGAAGAGGACGAGCTGGTGATCACCAGAAAGCTTTCGAAGAACCGGGTAGTCAACCGGATCAACGGGGAGACAGTGCCCCTGGCCCGGCTGAAGGAGACGGCGGAGCTGCTGATCAATCTTCATGCACAGCATGAACAGACAACACTTCTTTCACCGGCAAGACATCTGGAATTGCTGGATGCCGGCAGTGAGAAGGTTCAGGTGCAGAAGGCCGTGGTAAGGTCCCTTTATCAGAAGGCAGAGGAATTGGAGGCACAGCTTGGCTCACTGGATATGGATCCTGCAGAGCGGGCGAAGCGTATGGATTTTCTGCAGTTTCAGCTGGAGGAGATCCGGGATGCACATATTGTTCCCGGAGAAGATGAGGAGCTGGAACAGGAGTTCCGAAGGATGTCCCATGCCGAGGAACTTCTTTCCGTCTGTCAGGAGGTCCGTCAGCTGACCGGAGATGATTCCGGTGACGGCTGTGGAAGCCTGATGTCCCGTGCGTCCAGGAGAATACAGGATGTAAGCCGGTATGAGCCGGATTCACCTCTTCCGGGCCAGCTGTCCGAAGTGGAAAGCCTGCTTTCGGATTTTAACCAGAGTCTTACGGATTACATGCAGGAGATCACCTTTGAGCCCGAGGAGCTGCGAAGGATCTCTGACCGGCTGGATCTGCTGAACGGTCTTAAGGCCAAGTACGGACGTACCCTGGAGACGGTTCAGGAAACAGAAACGGTGCTGGCAGAGGAACTGCATCGACTGGAACAGGCAGAGGAGGAAACGGACAGGCTCCGGGGAGAGCTTGAGGAAGCAAGGAAGAAGCTGGGTATCGCTGCGGAGGAGCTGTCGGAGCTTCGGAAAGAGGCGGCAGATCCCCTGGTGCGAAATGTGACTGCTACCCTGGAGGAAATGAATTTCTCTCACGTGGAGTTCTATACGGAATTCAGGAAGAAAAATGAGATACAGAAGGACGGCTGCGACGAAGTGGTATTCATGCTGTCCACGAATCTGGGAGAGGAAGCAAAGCCCTTGCACAGGGTGGCATCCGGAGGAGAGCTTTCCCGTGTGATGCTGGCCCTGAAGGCAACCCTGTCGGATGTGGCGGATACGCCTACACTGGTATTTGATGAGATCGATGTGGGGATCAGCGGTGTGACCGCGCAGAGGATCGGACAGCTCCTCAGGAAACTGGCCGAGACCAGACAGCTTCTGGTGATCACCCATCTTCCGCAGATTGCCGCCATGGGAGATACGGCATACAGGATCGATAAAGAGGTCAGCGGAGAGAAGACCTACACGACCATTTCCGAATTGGACGAAGAGGGACGTGTACAGGAACTGGCGCGTCTTCTGGGTGGGGACCGGATCACGGATTCCATCCTGCAGAGTGCGAGAGAACTGCTGACACAGTCATAGATTCCCGTTATCCGGAGTGAGCGGGAGACCCTATAACTGAGAAAAATGAGGAACGAAAAATGATAGAAACGGTAGCTGCCGTCAATCTGATGGTGGAAGAAGTATTAAAGATCAAGAAGAACCGCCTTACGCCTGATCAGCTGACCGGCCGTGAGAAGCGGATCTGTATCGTGACCGGCATTTTCGGTGATGAGATTCAGGGGCAGTATGTCTGCTATGAGCTGATCCGCCGGATCAAAGAGGACTACGGAAGTCTGACGGGAATCGTGGATGTGTACCCGGCACTGAATCCTCTGGGCATGGAAGCAAAGACCAGGGAGATTCCGGGACCGGAGTTGGAAATGAACGCTCTCTTTCCCGGTTCGCCAAGTGGTGTCATGGGTGAGTATGCAGCCTACTGTGTATTCGAGGATATGCGTGGTGCGGATTTCTGTCTGGATGTTCATGGCAGTAATATGTTTCTCCATGAGATCCTTCAGATCCGGATGAATGATGACAACGTAAATGAGCTGCTCCCCTATGCAAGGGCGCTTAATACGGATATGATCTGGATCCATCCCTCCAATCAGGTGAAGAGCGGAAGTCTGGCCTATGAGCTGAACAGGATCGGCGTGAAATGCTTTGTGACCGAGTCCAGCTACGCGTACAGGATCGATCAGAACTACGGCAACCAGCTGGTGGACGGGATCTTCGCCCTGATGAAGGAGATGGGGATATGGAAGGGTGAGACCATCATTCCGAGAGAGCCGCTGATCACAAATGACGAGGAGATGTCCTTCATCAATTCGGAGTCCAGCGGAATCTTCATTCCCGAGGTATCTGTCAGCTCATTTGTCAGAAAAGGCACACGGATCGGATGTGTGGTAGATGTGATCACCGGTTCCGTGGAGGAGGTCGTGACAGCACCGAAGGATGGTGTGATCTCAGCCATGCGGGAGTATCCCGCTATCGAAGAAGGGTCTCTGCTTGCCCGGATCGTGGGCGCGCCGGATCCTGTAGAAGCCTGATCCCGGAGGAAGACCAAAGTGACGAAAGAAACACTTTTTACGATGAATACCGCGTTTCGCGGGACCTACAATATATACGGATACCATTACGGAATGGGAGAGCATGAGGCCTGTATCGTAGGCGCCATGCGGGGGAACGAGTATCAACAGCTGTACATCTGCTCACTGCTCAGCCAGAAGCTGGCCAACCTGGAGGCCCAGGGACATATCCTGGCAGGTAAGTCCATCATGATCATCCCGTCCCTTAACTACAGTGCGATGAATGCCAGCCATAAGTTCTGGCTGTCGGATGATACGGATATCAACCGGGAATTTCCCGGGAATCCCACGGGAACGGCCACCAGCCGGATCGCCCATGCCATCCTGCAGATCGTGAAGGAATACCGTTACGGGATCCAGTTCCCCAGCTTCTATCTGCAGGGACGGTATATCCCCCATGTCCGCATGATGCAGACAGGACATGAAAGTACGAACCTGGCAAACCTTTTCGGTCTGCCCTATGTCATCACCAGCGATATCCGGTCCTTTGATACCACGACCCTGAATTATAATTGGCAGATGGCAGGTACGGAAGCCTTCTCCATTTATTCGGGAGGTACGGAGCGGATCAACCAGTATGAGGCACAGGTGGCGGTGTCCAGCGTTCTCAGGTTCCTGTCACGTATGGGGATCATTCATTACAACTGTCAGGGCGGGTTCATGCCCACAGTGATGCAGGAAGAGGAGATGCTGTCCATCAAGGCGGATGATGCAGGCTTCCTGAATCAGATCGTAGGGATCAATGAGGAGGTGCACCGCGGGCAGAAGCTGGCGGATATCATCGATCCCATGGACGGAAGACTGATATCGGAGGTCATCGCTCCCACGGACGGAATCATTTTCTTCGTTCAGGAACAGCCGATGATCTATCAGAATGTGGTTATCTTCAAGATGATCAAGAGGTTACATTTATAGAAACACAGGAAAAAACACATATAAAAAGGAGAACATCATGAGCAAGGTAAGAAGAATCTATGTGGAAAAGCGTCCGGCCTATGCGGTTCGTGCCAACGAGCTGGAGAAAGAGTTTAAGGACTATCTGGGTCTTAAGGGGATCCATGTCCGTGAGCTGGTACGGTATGACATCGAGAATCTGTCGGAAGATGTATTCCGCGGTGCCCTGGTGACCGTATTTTCGGAGCCTCCGGTAGATATTGTTTACGAAGAGGAATTTCCGAAGGAGGATGGAGATTTCGTATTCTCCATGGAGTACCTTCCCGGTCAGTTCGACCAGCGTGCCGATTCCGCAGAGCAGTGTGTTAAGCTGCTTTCCGATGAGGCTGAGCCCATCATCCGTTCAGGAGTTACCTACGTGATCTCCGGTGAACTCCCGGAGGGCGCCAGGGAAGAGATCGAGAAATATGTGGTGAACCCGGTGGACAGCCGGATCACGGATGAGACCAAGCCGGATACGCTTGTGATGGAATTCCCGGAGCCGGAGGATGTAAAGATCTTTGACGGTTTTACGTCTATGAGCGAGGAGGAGCTTAAGTCACTTTATGATTCTCTCGGACTTGCCATGACCTTTAAGGATTTTCAGCATATTCAGAATTACTTTGCAGGTGAAGAGCATAGGGACCCGACCATGACGGAGATCCGCGTGCTGGACACCTATTGGTCCGATCACTGCCGGCATACCACATTTGCTACAGAGCTTATGGATGTGGCCTTTGACGAGGGTGTATATACGGAGCCCATTAAGAAGACCTTCGAGATGTACAAGGCAGATGCGGCGAAGATCAATGCAGGCCGAAGCGACAAGTTCACCTGCCTGATGGATATCGCTCTGATGGGCATGAAGCGTCTCCGTGCCGAGGGCAAGCTGGAGGACCTGGATGTGTCCGATGAGATCAACGCCTGCACCATCGTGGTTCCGGTGGAGATCGACGGAAAGACAGAGGACTGGCTGATCAGCTTCAAGAATGAGACCCACAACCATCCGACGGAGATCGAACCCTTCGGTGGAGCGGCTACCTGCCTCGGCGGAGCCATCCGTGACCCGCTTTCGGGCCGTACCTATGTCTATCAGGCTATGCGTGTGACGGGAGCGGCAGATCCTACCGTGTCTCTGAAGCAGACCATGGCGAACAAGCTTCCTCAGCGCAAGATCGTTACAACGGCTGCGCAGGGTTATTCCTCTTACGGAAATCAGATCGGTCTGGCCACCGGCCTTGTAAATGAGATCTACCATCCGAACTATGTGGCAAAGCGTATGGAGATCGGTGCCGTGATCGGTGCGGCTCCGAAGGAAAATGTAATGCGTATGACCTCGGATCCCGGGGATGTCATCATCCTGATGGGAGGACGTACCGGACGTGACGGCTGCGGCGGAGCAACCGGCTCCTCCAAGGCACACAATTCCGAGAGTCTGGAAAGCTGCGGCGCAGAGGTACAGAAGGGTAATCCCCCCACCGAGCGTAAGCTGCAGAGACTGTTCCGGCGTCCGGAGGTGGCAAAGCTCATCAAGAAATGTAATGATTTCGGTGCGGGCGGCGTGTCCGTAGCCATCGGTGAGCTGGCAGACGGACTGGATATCAATCTGGATCTGGT
>CADBRW010000051.1 GCA_902797155.1 uncultured Lachnospiraceae bacterium | reverse complement strand
GGAAAGAAGAGCGATCAGAGAAAAGCATTACTTCGGAATCAGGTAACACAGCTGATCCACCACGGAAAGATCCGCACAACAGAGGCAAGAGCGAAGGAAGTTCGTAAGATTGCCGAGAAGCTGATCACCATGGCAGTAAAGGAAAAGGACAATTTCGAAGAAGTAAAGGTAACTGCAAAGGTTGCCCGCAAGGATAAAGACGGTAAGCGTATGAAGAACGTCGTAGACGGTAAGAAGGTTACTCTTTACGACGAGGTTGAGAAGACTGTTAAGAAGGATCTTCCCAGCAGACTGCATGCACGCCGTGAGATGCTGAAGGTTCTGTATCCGGTAACTGAAGTACCGACAGAAGCAGCAGGCAAGAAGAAAGCAACCAAGAAGGTTGACCTGACTGAGAAGCTTTTTACAGAGCTGGGTAACAAGTATGCCGGAAGAGACGGTGGTTACACCAGAATCGTAAAGATCGGCCAGAGAAAGGGCGACGGCGCTCTGGAAGTTTTCCTGGAGCTCGTATAAGCTGATGACGACCTTGAAGGGGATATCGTGAAAACGGTATCCCCTTTTCTAAACCGGAAGAAGGAATGCTATGGGTCTGGGTGCTAAAGTAAAAGAATTGCATATGCGGCATGTGCCGGGAAGCAGTGTGAGCTTTGAACTTGCGCCCGGAGAGATCATAGGACTGACCGGAGGGAACGGGGCCGGAAAGACGGAGCTGCTGCGATACCTGGCCGGACTGCTCCGCACGGGTACCATGGGTGAGATCGTGATGGACGGCCTGGATCCCTTTCACGCAAGGGATCTGGAGAAGCTGAACGGCAGGATCGGAATGGTGTTTCAGGCGCCGGAGGAGACCATGGTTTTCTCCAGGCTTGCTTCGGATGCGGCCTTCGGTCCGGAGAACCGGGCGGTGGAGCCTGAGATCATACGGAAACGCTGGGAGGGCCTGAGAAGCAGGCTGCTGGCGGATGTCCCGGAGGACCGGACATTTTCGGAGCTGAGCGGCGGACAGCAGCAGAGAGCGGCACTTGTCTCCGTACTGATGCTTCGTGCGGATCTGCTGCTTCTGGATGAAGCCCTTTCCATGCAGGGGAAGGATGAAGGAAGAGAGGTGCTGTCTCTCGTCCTGTCTCTGGCTAAAAGAAATGAACAGACCGTGATCCTGGTGTCCCATGACCCTGAGGTGCTCCGGAGGACGGACCGGGTACTGGTATTGAAGGATGGAAAGGCTGTCGAGAGAAAGGCTGCCTATTATGACCAGATGTACGACGATACGGAGGATACTTCGGCGGAGGCGTCTGCTGATGCCGCTACGGAACGTCTTGATGGGCAGGGAACGGAAAAGGAGAGCAGGATCAGTATCTTCGGGCAGGCCAGGAGAGGACCCTCCTGGATCGTGAAGAAGGAGCCTGATACAACCGAGCCGCTGATCACGCTCAGGGATGTCAGCTTCCGGTACGGAAAGAATACGGTTGTGGAACATTTTACTGCGGAGATCTGCCCCGGCGGGATCTATCGCATGGTAGGAGATACCGGAGAAGGGAAGAGCACTCTGTGCAGGCTGATGAACGGAACCCTGCATCATAACACCGGGCAGATCCGGGTGGACGGAAGGGAACTGCCTACGGCAGGCAGGAAGCTTCGGTGGTCTCCCATCGCCGGGAGACGTCCGAAACCGCTGGCACCGGTGCGGAGGTTTGCGGGCTATGCCATGCAGTCTCCGGAGGATCAGCTTTTTGAGGTGAATGTACGTCTGGATGTGATGTACGGTCCTTTGAAGGCCGGACGAACAACGGCGATGGCACGAAAGGATGCGGAGGATGCCCTGCGCCAGCTTCACATACCTGAGAAGCTGTGGGACCGGGATCCGGAGAAGCTGTCCGGAGGAGAGAAGCGGTTGGTGGCCATTGCGGGGATCCTGGCCATGAAGCCGCGGGTGCTGATCCTGGATGAGCCCTTTGCCGGACTGGATAAAGCAGGAAGAAAGGTCCTCGAAGAAGTGATCGAGGATTATGCAGGCCGCGGAAACGCAGTGGTTCTGACGGCGCATGAATAAAATGTAGGACCAGGGGTATCGAAAGATGGAGAAAGATGTGACCGCGGGACGCTATGATCCCGGGGAAGGGGTTCTGCGAAGGCTGGACCCCCGTACAAAACTATATTTTCTGATCCTGTATGTGATCCTGGTACTGATCTCGGGACATCCCATCGCATTTGGATGTGCGACAGCGGTATTTATTGTGGCCTGGGGATCCTCAGGCTGTTCGCTTTTCAGTATTGTAAGATCTGCCAGAGGCGTTCTGATCATGCTGATCATTACGGAGCTGTTCAGCCTGATCTGGGTGCCTCCGATCGCAGTACTGCTCACATTCTGGAAGCTGTGTCTGGTCACACTTATGTCGGTAGTGTTCTCCAAGACCACGGAGCCGCGGGAGGTGCTGGACGGGCTTCGGAGCGGATTCCCCATCGGAGAGGGAGGGGCCATGTCCGTTGCCATTGCCTTCGATTTCCTTCCGCAGCTGGGAAGGGAGATGGAAAGGATGAAGGTGGCAGCTTCCTCGCGGGGCGCGGTATATGAGGAGGGGAGTCCCTTTCGAAAGGCAGGAAATATGATCCCGCTTATGATCCCGCTCTTCCGGAGCACACTTCGGCACGCGGGACATTTGGCGGATGCCATGGATCTCAGGGGCTATAATGCCGGGAAGAAGCGGACCCGGGTGGAGCCTCTGGAATATAAGCGTATTGACCGGATCGCAGGGATCCTGCTGCTGGTCTTTGCGCTTGCCATGATCGCGGTCAGGATATTTATGTAGAGGAAAGAACCATGAGAGTCAGGTTGGTGGTTGCATATGACGGCACAAATTATTGTGGCTGGCAATTGCAGCCGAATGGGATTACAATTGAAGAGGTGCTGAACCGGACGCTGACGGAACTCCTGGGAGAGGAGATCCGCGTCATCGGTGCGTCCCGGACGGATTCGGGGGTACATGCCCTTGGAAATGTAGCAGTCTTCGACACGGAGACCCGCATACCTGCCGAGAAGCTGTCCTACGCCCTGAATACGCGTCTTCCGGAGGATATCCGGATCCAGAGTTCGGAGGAGGTGGCGGCGGATTTTCACCCCCGGCACTGTGATTCCGTGAAGACCTATGAATACCGGATCTGGAACCATAGCTTCGCGAATCCGCAGGAACGGCTCTACAGTAAGTTCTGCTACTATGATCTGGATGTGAAGCGGATGCAGAAGGCGGCAGACATCCTGGTGGGTACTCATGATTTTGCGAGCTTCTGCTCGGCGGGAAGCCAGGCTACGACCACCGTTCGGACCATTACGGGACTTACCTGTGAGAGAGATCCGGAGGAACCGAGGATGATCCGTATCCGTGTGAGAGGAACCGGATTTCTGTACAATATGGTCCGGATCATTGCAGGTACGCTGCTGGAGATCGGCATGGGACTTCGAGAGTCGGAGGAAATGCAGGAGATCCTTGATGCCTGTGACAGAAGCAAGGCAGGACCCACTGCCGAACCACAGGGACTGACCCTTGTGGGGATCCGTTTTTCGTAACCTTAAACGTCGGGGGGATGAGAATATGGCATATGAATTGGTAAAACCTGAAGGGGAAGAGGGACAGGAGAATGCCGGAGGAGTGGATCCCAGAGACCGAAAAGACTGGGATACACCGCCCTGGGCAAGAGTCGGAACGGAGGCCTGGCACAAGGCCTGGATGGAGGATGCGGACTCGGGATATCTGGATTCCTTTCACACGCTTCAGACGAAGCTGAAGCATACCCGTGAGCAGTATCTGTATCAGAAGAGTCAGATCCCTGTCAGAAAGGAGGCCATGCGGAAGGAGAAGAACTCGGCGGCATGGCATGTTCTGCTGTTCGGATTTGTGATCCCGGTAGCCATGTGGCTCTTAACACAGCTCTTTCTGGAACTGGGAACGGAGTCCGGCTTCAGCGCGACCGCGTATCTGGTAAGCAAGATCGCCACATTTCCGGTGCTGATCCTCAGTATTTTCTTCGCGTTACCACCTTCGGCGAGAGATTATGTAAACTCAAGATACCGCTACAACGTACTGAACAATCCGGCCCGGCACAGCAAATTCCGGGACGAACATCATATCGTAAGCTTTGCGGAGGAGGAACATTTTCTGAAGCATAAGCTGGACAAGATGAAGGAATTCGACGAGCGCGTGAAGCGGGAGAAGCTGGACCAGGCGGCTGCGGGAGAGGACTTCGTCTTCCTGGATGAAATGTCGGAGAAGCAGAAGCAGACTCTGGCGGAGCTGGAGAAGCTGGCGGAGTTTGAGGACTGCCAGGCACGTCCGGGAGATACGCGGATCAATGCGGGCTATGCCTGGATCATCGTGGGCTTCGGCATCATGATGGGCGTTGCGGTGATCGTTGTGGTACTGGCCGGGATCAGGCTGACTTAAGGAAAATGTAAAAAGCGCTTGACACACGGGGAAGCGTGTTATAGAATATTTATCTGTGACGATAGCGAAAACTGTTCGTACCATGCCCCGGAACGAACATTTTCATAAACACCCCGAAGCACCGGCTTTCGGACATTGGCCGGCGAACGGGACCGCGGATGCTGAAACTTCCGCAAGTATCAGAGATCGAATTGAAAATTGAAGGAGGAAGATGCGATGAAGAGCTTTATGGCAAGCCCATCGACGATCGACAGAAAATGGTATGTAGTTGATGCTACAGGACATACATTAGGCCGCCTCGCTAGTGAGGTAGCAAAGGTGCTGCGCGGCAAGAACAAGCCGATCTACACCCCGCACATTGACACAGGTGATTATGTGATCGTTGTCAATGCTGACAAGATCAAGGTTACCGGTAATAAGCTGAATGACAAGATTTATTACAGCCATTCCGATTACGTCGGTGGCTTGAAGTCGAAGACACTGAAGGAAATGCTTGCAAAGAAGCCGGAAGCTGTCGTAGAGCATGCTGTAAAGGGTATGCTCCCGAAGGGACCTCTTGGCAGACAGATGTACAAGAAGCTTTTCGTATACGCAGGCCCCGAGCACAAGCAGACAGCTCAGAAGCCGGAAGCGCTCGAGATCAAGTACTAAGGTAGGAGGAACAGGTTATGGCAAAGTCTACAAGATTTTACGGAACAGGTAGAAGAAAAAGCAGCGTAGCTCGTGTCTATATCACACCGGGCAGCGGCAAGATCCTGATCAATAAGAAGGACATCGAGGATTACTTCGGTCTGGATACTCTGAAAGTAATCGTTCGTCAGCCTTTCGCAGTAACAGGTACAGAAGGCAAGTATGATGTACTTGTAAATGTATACGGTGGTGGTTTCACAGGCCAGGCAGGTGCGATCCGTCACGGTATTGCAAGAGCTCTGAATGAGGCAAGCGCTGATTTCCGTCCGGCTCTGAAGAAGGCAGGATACCTTACAAGAGATCCGAGAATGAAGGAGAGAAAGAAGTACGGTCTGAAGGCCGCACGTCGCGCTCCCCAGTTCTCCAAGCGATAATCACAAAACCCCCGCATTTGCGGGGGTTTTTGATTATCACGGAGAACTGGGGAATGACCGGCATAGCCGGTCATGACATTCGCGGG
>CADBRW010000050.1 GCA_902797155.1 uncultured Lachnospiraceae bacterium | reverse complement strand
TTTCCGGTCTCACGCCCGAAGAGCTGCTGCACCATGGAAATGTGCCGCCGGGTCAGATCCTTGCGTTTCCCGGACAGCCGTTCCAGCTCCTGAAGGATCAGTTCCCCCAGAAATATCCGTCCCCGGGTCTCGGAAGCTGCAACTATCGAATCCGGAAGAAGGATCCGTTTCACCGTCGCTGCTTCTCCATCAGACATTTCAAAGCTCACCCATTCTCCGGCATTATTGAGGAACCGGCAGTTTCGGCGAAGCTCTTCTACGTACGCTTCCTGTATATCATACAATTCTTCCGCTTCCCGTGCAAGTGAAAGTAAGTGCTCTCCGGCGCCCTCATTGATCCTGCAAAGCTCCGGAAGAACTATGTTCCGGATCCTGTTTCTGCTGTAATCGGATTCCAGATTCGTGGAATCCGTACAAAATTCTATTCCATGCTCCTTCAGCCACGCTTCGATCTCGGCTCTTCCTGTCCGGAGCAGCGGACGTATCCGATCCTCCTGCACGGGGAGAATTCCCCTGAGCCCCCGAAGTCCGGTGCCCCGAAGGATGTGAAAGAGAATGGTTTCCGCCTGATCCTCCTCCTGATGTGCCAGAGCGATCCAGTCGGCTCCCTGCTCTTCCTTGTATTCCTGCAGACATTCATAACGGGCCTTCCGGCCGGCCTCCTCCAGAGAAAGCCCTTCCGCCTTTGCAAGCGCCGGAACGTCTCTCTCATAGATCCTGCAGGAGATTCCCAGCTGCTCCGCCGACCTGCGGACATACTCCGCATCCCGCTTGGCTTCCTCACCACGGATCCCGTGCATCACATGACAGACGGAGAAGCCTGTTTCCAGAGCTTCGGCAAGACCTGACAACACATGAAGAAGGCAAATGGAATCCGCGCCTCCGGATACAGCCACGATTCCCATGGATCCGGGAGCTATCATCTCCTCTTCACGAATAAAGGCCAGAACCTTCTGTTCCAGACTTTGCTTTCCGGTCATACTGAATGCCTTTCACCGTGTATAAAAAAGGCAGTGCCGTACCGACACTGCCCAATCAACTCAATTTCCTTTGCTGGGTCGAATCACGATCTCATCCGGATACACAAGACCCAGTTTGTTTTTTGCCTCGTCTTCGATATACTTCTTCGTCTGCATGTACTTTTCACGATTCTCAAGCTCGGCGGCCTTCGCCTTTGCTTCCTCGATCTGTGCCTCGAGCTGACGCTCCGTCACAGCAAGCTCCTCGCTTTTCTCATGCAAACTCATGGCCCGAAGGCTGCTGGCAGCGATCACCACCAGGACCACGATCAGAACCAGTATCAGTCCGCTCTTCGATTTTCTTCTCGATGCTCGCACCATACAGACTCCCCAAAAAACAAGAATACATTTTATTTTTGCACATTTTCTACAAATATGCAAGGGTTTTTTAGAGAATCTTGAACATTTCTCCCGCTTCTTCCTTACGGATTGCTTCGGTCACCTTCGTAACCTCTGCCTTTACAGTCTTATTTCCGAAAGCGATCTCGATCACATCCCCTACCTTTACGTCATAGGATGCTCTGGCCGCTTTCCCGTTTACGGCAACCCGTCCTGCATCGCAGGCCTCATTTGCCACGGTCCGTCTCTTGATCAGCCGGGATACCTTCAGGTATTTATCCAGTCTCATTAGCCGTTCACTTCTTCCTTAAGTCCACGTCCTGCTTTGAACTTCGGTGCCTTGGATGCCGGAATGGTCATGGTCTTTCCGGTTCTGGGGTTTCTGCCCTCTCTTGCTTCTCTCTCAAGAACCTCGAAGGTTCCGAAGCCTACCAGTGACACCTTCTCGCCCTTGCGCAGTGTCTCAGCTACAACTTCCGTAAAACCCTTTACAGCCTTCTCTGCCTCTGTCTTCTTCATGCCTGTCTTCTCTGCGAGCGCTGCAACAAATTCTGCCTTATTCATAATATAAATGTTCCTCCGAAATGTATTATTATTCACCCCCGCCACCCGCGCCGGTGCCGGAGCGCACGTACTTAGTTATATCGGGAAATCCTCGCTTTGTCAAGAGAATTGTATGTATTCCACATGAAATAACCCACATTTCCCTTTGCTTTTTCACATTCTAACCATTGAATTTCGGATTCTACACTTGTATAATGTGAGAAATGGGAGGTTAGTTTACCATAATGAAAAATCTGATTCGTATATTAGTTATTATAGCCTTGGTTCTTGTAGGCTACATTATTATAGATTCTGTTATCACCAAAAGCGATAAAACCGCAGGAATGCCGGAATTAGCATCCGCATCCTCCGAGTACGGTTCACTCACTGAGGCGGACCTTTCGGAGAAGCAGTATTCTGTGCATAAACAGACACTTAATTCCATCGAAGCCATCGACAAAACCGTGAACGGACAGATCGAAGCGGAGATCAAAACGCTCACCGACGAAGCCGTCACCGGAAAGGTTCCGGGAGAGGATGAAAAGGCTCTTTACATCAATGCCATCGATACCTACAAGGTCAATGACAAGGTCGTAAGCGTCCGCGTAACATCCATGTCGAGAAAAGCATTTGAATCTTCTTTTAAAAAGAATATCACTGTATACAACTATGACATTTCCACAGGTCAGCCTGTCACGATGGAAGAACTGTTCGGCGAAGATGCAAAGGCCACCATCACGGACTACAGCGACAAATATCTTCTGAACCATAATATGGTCGAGTTCTACACCGGTGACCAGACCGTCACCTGTAAATACAACTCCATCAAGAATTATCTGAAGAGTAACCTGCTTACAAAGGACAATCTGGAGGTATCTCAGTCCGAGTACGATGCAATTCTTTCCGGTACCATGAGTGCCGAAGACAAGACACCGGCGAAGAAGCCGGATGATCCGACAGAGACAGCCACTGACAAAACGACTGCAGACGCTTCAAGCACAGAGGAGGGAAGCTCTTCAACGGAGACCGTTTCCGCGAACACCGAAAAACCCGGTGATACGACCACGGAGAAATCCTCCGAGAAGACTACCGTCGCTCCGGCAGCCGGCGGCAAGATGGTTGCATTTACCTTTGATGACGGTCCCAGCAAAACCAACACCGACAAGATCCTGGATATTCTGAAGCAATATGGTGTCCACGCGACCTTCTTCATGCAGGGCAAGAATGCCAGCTACTATCCGGAGGTGGTAAAGCGTATCTACGACGAGGGAAATGAGCTCGGCAATCATACCTGGGATCATCAGAACCTGAAGAACCTTACTGAAGCGGAGATCAACGAGGAAATCGACAGTGCAGCGGATGCCATCGAGGCAGCAGCGGGAGCACGCCCGATGGTGGTACGCCCCCCGTACGGAGGTTATAATGACACCGTAAAGGCCGTCGTAAAGGAACCCCTGATCCGCTGGAGTGTGGATTCCGAAGACTGGGCTTCCCGCGATGAGAACGTGATCGTTCCCAAGGTACTTGAGGAGGTCGAGGACGGAGACATCATCCTCTTCCATGATATCCATGAGACCACGACGCCTGCCATCGCCAGACTTGTTCCGGCGCTGATCGAGGAAGGATATCAGATCGTTACGGTCAGCGAACTGATCGCTGCAAAGGGATATGATATCAACTCACAGGATCTGTGGTTCGACGCAAAATAGAATCTTAACGGGGTCAGACCCCATTACAAAAGTTTTACATAACAGAAAGCCGCACAGTGTGTCATGAAAATGTCACGCCATGCGGCTTTCTTATTTCTGTCTTCTGTTACGGCTCAACGTCGTGAACCGGACAACGAAAGATTACTTTACGTAGCCCTTTGCCTTGATCACGTCCACAACGGAGTCTACATACTCTCTGCAGACATCCTCGGTGGGAGCTTCCACCATAACCCGGACTACGGGTTCCGTACCGGATTCCCGGACCAGGATACGCCCGGTATCTCCCAGCTTCTCTTCCACTTCCTTCACCTTTGCCTGAACGTCCGCATCCTCCTGGGCTTCCTTCTTGTCGCTTACACGCACATTTTCAAGCACCTGCGGATAGATCTTCAGGGGTGCTACCAGCTCGGAGAGCTTCTGCTTCTTCGCCATCATCACCTCCATGATCTTCAGGGAGGTCAGGATACCGTCACCGGTAGTTGCATATTTGGAATAAATGATATGACCGGACTGTTCTCCGCCGATGCGGCAGCCATATTGCTGCATATATTCATATACGTATTTGTCACCGACTGCTGTCTTGGCATACTGAATGCCCAGATCATCGAAGGCCTTGTACAGACCGAAGTTGGACATTACTGTAGTAACAACGGTATTGTTCATCAGATCGCCGCGTTCCTTCAGATAAACGCCGCACAGGTAGAGGATATGGTCTCCGGTGATCACCTCACCCTTATCATCTACGGCCAGACAGCGATCCGCATCACCGTCATAGGCAAATCCTGCATCCAGTCCGTTGTCCTTCACAAACTTCTGCAGTCCTTCGATATGCGTGGAGCCTGCATCGCGGTTGATGTTGGTTCCGTTGGGTTCCGCATTCAGCAGGTAGGTCTTGGCGCCAAGCGCATCGAATACGGACTTTGCGATATTCCAGGCCGCGCCGTTTGCACAGTCCAGAGCGATCCGCTTATCCTTAAAGGAATACTGGCCCAGGGAGATCAGGTAACCCACATAACGGTTACGTCCGGATACATAGTCTACGGTGCAGCCGATATTCTCCCGCTTTGCCAGCGGAAGCTCGGTCCACTCCTGTCCGAAGAGTTCCACCTTTCCGTCCAGGAAATCCTCGATCAGTGCGATGGTGCTCTCCTCCATCTTCTCGCCGGAACCGTTCAGGAGCTTGATGCCGTTATCGTAGTAGGGATTGTGGCTTGCGGAGATCATGATCCCGCAGTCAAAGCCATCCATACGGGTCACATACGCAACCGACGGAGTCGTGGTAACGTGCAGCAGATAGGCATCTGCACCGGATGCGACCAGACCGCCTACCAGAGCATACTCAAACATATAGCTGGAACGACGGGTGTCCTTTCCGATCACGACCTTCGGCATCTCATCTCTTCCGTTCTGCCTCTTCAGCTCTCCGTAATACCATCCGAGAAAGCGCCCGATCTTGTACGCATGATCTGAAGTCAGATCACAGTTTGCTTCCCCGCGGAAGCCGTCAGTTCCGAAATATCTTCCCATGCTATTCTTCCTTTCCTTTCCAGATTCAAATATTCAAACACATTTTCTTATTATACACATTTCCGCAGTGTATCGCAATGTGCAAATCGAAGGAGCTTCCCGACACCGCTCAGTCCGCGGGCCGCTGATAGAACCTTCCGAGGACCCGCTCGGTCTTCAGCACATTTACGAAGGCATCCGGGTCAATCTTCTTTACGGTATTGGTCACTCTGCCGGATTCTGCAGAGGACACCACGGAATAGACCACATAACGCTCACAATGCTCATATGAGCCCTCTCCCTCCAGGACCGTGGCTCCGTGATTACTGAGATCATAGATGGCCTCACACACCTCCCTCGGCTTGTTCGTCACGATAAAGAGGGTCGCCTTCTGATATTTCCGGTAGAGCACGCGGATCGCCACCGTAGATGCATATTGGAAAATGATGGAATACAGGGCCTTGTTCCAGTCGAAAAGAAGCCCTGCCGCCGCCAGAATGCAGGCATTGATGATCAGTGTGATATTAAAGGAATCCACGCCCCTGCGCTCTGACAGGAAAATGGAGATGAAATCCGTTCCGCCGCTGGTGGAATCCATGAGCAGACACAGACTGATGGCACCTCCGTTGATAAGACCTCCGAAAATGCTGATCAGAAGGGGATCTCTGGTCACCGTATAGGGCGGCAGAACGTCCGTCAGCACACTGGTCAGGACGATGACCCAGCAGGAAAGCAGCGTGAACTTCTTTCCGATAAAACGGAATCCGATATAGACCGGAACCGCATTGATGAGCAGATTGATCACCGTATAGGGCAGGATGATGCCGAAATATTTTTTGAAGATCTCCTGCAGAAGGAGTGTAAGTCCGCTGGCACCGCCCGGGATCAGATTTCCGGTATGAACGAAGGTCTTAATGTTCATGGCCATGACCAGGGACGCAAAGGACACAACGATCAGGCGAACCGCCAGTCCGCCCAGTTCGTTCTTCTTCGTACCCTTCTTAAGTCCGTCCCCCATACGCCACCCTCTTCCGTAGGTTATGAATCGGTTTTCCTTATATTGGAATCCAACAGCCGGTTGAAGCCCAGCCACTCTGTGGTTCCGTCCCCTGCTTCCAGGGCCTCCTTGAAGGTTTCCAGCTTTGCATCCAGATTGTCGGCAAAGGAAAGTGCAAGCGCCTCAATGATGGCCGGCTTCTTCGGTGAGCCGTACTCAAACTCTCCGTGATGCGCCAGGATGCAGTGCAGAAGCTCATCCCGCAGAGTCTTCGGAAATCCCTGGATCCTGTCGCAGCGCTCTCCTACCCACATGGCCCCGATCACGATATGACCGAGCAGCTGGCCTTCGTCCGTGTAATCATTTTCCGGGAAATCAGAGATCTCCTTCAGCTTTCCAACATCGTGCAGGATCGCAGCCGTCACCAGAAGATCCCTGTTCAGGATGGGATACTGTTTCGCCATAAATTCACAGGTCTTTGCAACAAAGAGACTGTGGTGCAGCAGACCTCCGATGAATCCGTGATGCACGGACTTCGCAGCACTGTGGGTCTTGAATGCCTTGATAAATGCGGCGTCCTCCACGAAGAACTCCGACAGCAGCTGATGCAGATGCGCGTCCTTCGTATCGGCGATCAGCTTCAGCAGCGCGTCATACATTTCCTCCGTGTTATAGGGCGAGCAGGGCATGTATTCCGACACATCATACTCTCCCTCCCGGGCCCTGCGGATCCGGGACACATTTAACTGAAGCTGATTGTTGAAGCTGGTCACCTGCGCATCCACGCAGATATACTCCATGGCCTCAAAATGATCGATCCCGCTCGAGAGATTCCAGACCTTCGCATCGATGGTTCCGGTCTTATCCTGCAGCGTCAGGCTGTAATAGGTCTTATCCGTTTTGGTCTTCGCGACCACCTTTGATTTACAGAAATAAACTCCCGAGAGGTTCTCGCCCTCATGTAACTCCTTCAGGTATCTCAATGCTTCCCTCACTTTCTATTCACTCAGAATGACACATCATCAGCTTTGCTGAACCGCACTTGCCTTGCTGAGGGTGAATACGAACTCCGTCCCTTCATCCACCTTACTGGTCACGGTGATCACTTCATGATGCGCCTTAATGATCTCCTTTGTAATGGCCAGGCCCAGGCCTGTTCCCGTCTTATCCTTTCCTCTGGAGGAATCCCCCTTGTAGAACCGGATGAAGATCTTCTTCTGCATCTCTTCATCCATTCCCATACCCTCATCCTTGATGGAGATATGGAGCTTGTCATCCTTCTCCTTGTCCGTCACGGTAACATAGATATGCTTGCCCTCGGGGGTAAACTTCAGGGCATTGTCGATCAGGTTGTAGATAACCTGCTGAATCTTCGTCTTATCCGCCATGACCCTGGTATCGTCCGCGTGGTTGTTCAGGTAGATGGCCACACCCTTTTCGATACATTTGATCTCAAAGGTGTTCAGCGTCTTGTTGATCACGTCGATGATGTCGAAATCCGTCATCTTCACATAGGGGCCGTAGCTCTCCAGGTTGTTCAGATCCAGAAGACCCTGGGTCAGCTTCGTCAGACGCTGGGTCTCATTCAGCACGATATCCAGGTAGCGCTCCTGCTTCTCCGGCGGGATCGTACCGTCCTTCATGGCTTCGATATATCCCTTGATGGATGTCAGGGGTGAGCGGAAATCATGGGAAATGTTGGACACGAAGTCCCGTCTGTATTCCTCCAGCTTTGACAGCTCCGCAGCCATGTACTCCATGGACTGGGCCAGCTGTCCGATCTCGTCGGGGGAATCGATCTCCGTCCGAACATCCAGGTTCCCCTTGGAGTATTCGTTTGCCACAACCGACAGCTTCTTAACAGGCGTCAGGACCTTCTTGGAAACCACGGCCAGGAAGACGAATGCGATAACGATAATGACCAGACAGGGGATCAGGACGATACTGTAGATATTACGCAGCAGAACGTTGATCTGGGATACCGTGGCATGCAAAATCAGGGCACCGCGATGCTCTGTGGCCAGCACCTTTCCCGTAGAACTCATCTGGTCCAGATGCACCGGTACATTTACCGAGATCATATCGTTTTTATAAAGTCCGTAGAAATTTCCGGTCTCAGAATGCTCCGTGTCGATCTTGTAATCGGGATCCAGCTGGTAAATGTTGGTAGGTATGGTTCCCACCTGCTCCGGCACCTCACCCTCGGTGGAGCTGGCGCGCGCAGTCGCTATGACCCGACCATATTCGTCGATATACCATACGTCGGCCTCCAGGGCAGTCGCATAGTACTGAAACAGATACTCCAGACCCGGCTTGTCATAGCGTCCGGAGATATAGCCCACCACCGTCTGGGAAGCGATCAGTGCCGCCTCATTTGACAGGGTGGTGGTCTTCTCGGACACCAGGGACCTCCGGGTCATAAAGGACGTAAAGACAATCAGCACACCGAAGGACACGATCAGAATCGCCAGGAACGCTATATAGATTCGGTCCAGTATGGAATGCTGCATAGATTATTTCACCTCGAATTTATATCCGACACGCCATACCGTGACGATGGCCCAGGAGAAATCTCCCTCCAGCTTCTCACGAAGGCGTTTGATGTGCACGTCTACCGTACGGGTATCACCCATGAAATCATAGCCCCACAGCTGGTTCAGAAGCTGCTCGCGGGTAAACACCTGGTTGGGCTGGCTTGCCAGGAAATACAGCAGCTCCAGCTCCTTCGGGGGCATATCCAGCTTCCTTCCGCAGAAGGTCACCGTGTAGTTCGAGATATTCACGATCAGGTTCTCGTACTCCACATAGTCACCCTTGCGCTCGGCACGTTCTGCCTGTGCCGGCTCATCCGCCTTCTTGGTGCGGCGCAGTACGGCGCGCACGCGGGCCACCATTTCATTGGAGTCAAAGGGCTTGATGATATAATCATCCGCACCCATCTTGAGTCCCAGAACCTTATCAAAGACCTCACCCTTTGCCGAAAGCATGATGATGGGGGTCTCTTTGGTCCGGCGGATCTGCTGACAGACCTCATATCCGTCCATGCCGGGAAGCATAAGATCCAGAAGGATCAGGTCGGGATTATAGGTTTCCACGATCTGCAGCGCAGTCTCTCCGTCCCCTGCGATCTCCGTATCAAAGCATTCCTTGTTCAGATAGAGGGAAATGAGCTCTGCAATATTCTCATCGTCATCAACTATTAAGATTCTCGGTTTATCCATCTTTCACCTGTTCTTCCGTGCTGTTGTTAAATGTACCACATTTCAGTGTAACATAGTTTTTCCTTTTTTTCTACCGTCCTGCAGTCATTTTCATCCGGTCATTTCACTCCCATAACAGGACGTCTGCTAGAGCTTTACCACCGTAACGCCGGCATCTCCCTCACCGAATTCACCCAGCCGGTATTCTTTCACAAAGCGAAGCCCCCGAAGATGCTCGTGGATCCCCTTTCTCAGCGCTCCGGTGCCTTTTCCGTGTACGACCCGTACAGTGGTGGCGTGGGCCAGAAGCGCATCGTCCAGGAACTTATCCAGGTTTGCTATGGCTTCGTCCACCGTCTGCCCAAGAAGGTTCAGCTCCGGACGGAAGCTGTAGCCCTTATGCATATTCCCTTCCGATGCCGCACGAACCTTCGGTGCCTTCACTTTCTCCTCCTCCAGGATCAACAGATCCGAAGCAGGAAAACGGGAGGTAAGGATCCCCATTTCCACGGTAAAGAGTCCCTTGGAATCCGCCAGGGCGATGATATGTCCCTCCGTATCCAGGCTGAGAACCTTCACACGGTCTCCCAGACGGAAATCTCCTGCCTTCTGCCCTGACTGAGTCTTCTTCTTTTCAGTCTTATCCGTCAGGGAATCTCTTTTCTTCCGAAGTGCGGTACGCTGCTCCTCCATACGTCGTGCATCCGCTGCAGCTGGATTCTTCAGCCATTTCTGATAATCACGGATGGCCGCATCCGCAGTTTCCTTCGCCTCCTCCACCAGTTCCCGGGCTTCTGCACGGGCCTTGGCCAGGATTTCCTCCTTCTTGGCGGTCATTTTCGCTTCCTGATCGGAAAGTCTCTTCCGGAGAGCCTCAGCCTCCTTCCGGTAATGCTCCAGATCCTCCTGATCCTTCTCCATGGTCCGGCGGGTCTGCTCCAGCTCCGTCAGGATCTGATCCATGCTGACGGAATCGGCATCCAGTCTTCCCCTTGCATCCTCGATGATCTCCTCCGGAAGTCCCAGTCTGCGGGAGATGGCGAAGGCATTGGAGCTTCCAGGCACACCGATCATCAGCCTGTAGGTAGGCCGGAGGGATGCCACATCAAATTCACAGGAGGCATTCTCAACGCCGGGATCCGAAAGTGCATAGGTCTTCAGTTCCGTATAATGGGTGGTTGCCATGACCCGGGCGCCCCTGTCCTTTAATTCCGAAAGGATGGAAACCGCCAGTGCAGCACCTTCCACCGGATCCGTTCCGCCTCCCGGCTCGTCGAAAAGACAGAGTGTGTCCTTGGTCGCATGCTGAATTATGTAAACTATATTGCTCATATGAGACGAAAATGTGGAAAGACTCTGTTCAATGCTCTGCTCGTCTCCGATATCTGCGAACACATCCTGAAACATGGCGAGCCTGGACCCGTACATAGCCGGGATATGCATGCCTGCCTGGCCCATCAGGGTCAGCAGTCCCAGGGTCTTCAGGGACACGGTCTTACCGCCGGTATTGGGACCCGTGATGATCAGAACGGAATAACTCTCGCCAAGAGTTATGTCAACCGGAACTGCCGTAGAACGTTCCAGCAGAGGATGCACACCGCGCTTGATCTCAATGATCCCGTCGGTATTGAACTGCGGCTCTGACGCATCGATGGCCTTGGCGAATTTTGCCTTGGCGAAGATAAAGTCCAGTTCCGTCAGCAGTGTCATGTCCGTATGGATCTCATCCTTCACGGAGGCGGCCATTTCCGAAAGTCCGGCCAGGATCGCCTCGATCTCCAGATGCTCCTCCACCTCCAGCTCCTTGATCTTATTATTCAAATTGACGATCTCCATGGGTTCGATGAAGACCGTACTGCCGGTCTGTGACTGGTCATGGATCATGCCCGGGAATTTGGCCCGATACTCGGATTTCACGGGAATACAGTAACGCCCGCCACGCATGGTGATCAGGGCATCCTGCAGGGTTCCCCGGTCTGCCTCCCTCTTCACGATCTTCTCCAGCTGCTGATGCAGCTGGCTTCCGCAGGAAAGGATCTCCTTACGGATCTTCTTCAGATTGGAGGACGCATCATCCGCCATATCCTCTTCCGTAAGGATACACCGCCTGATCTCGGAGGACACATCCCGTACGGGGAGAAGCGATGAAAAACGTTCTGTCAGGCTGTCCGGTTCGGGAGCCTCTCTTCTGTTCCCGTAGCTCTGTACCTGGTCTGCAGCCTCCAGCAGGGCAGCCACATCCAGGAGTTCTCTCTGGTCCAGGGGAGAACCCACCTCCAGAAGGCGAAGCACCTCCGCCAGCTCCCGTACTCCCGAGAAGCTGACTGCTCCATACTCCTCCAGACGCCGGGACGCATCCCTGGTCTCCTCCTGCAGACGGACGATCTCCGCCAGGTCCCGCCGGGGCGTAAGACGCATGCAGCGCTTCTTCGCGCCCTGGGATACCGCGTGTCCTGCCAGCATTTCCAGGATCTTATCAAATTCAAGTACACGTAAGGTTCGTTTATTCATAATGCTCTTCCTGTCATTTATTCAAAGTCATTCCCACGAAAGCCGGTGCAGCTCCCCTTCACTCTCCAGTCCGGGAAAATCCAGCTGTCTCAGGGCTTCGTAAGCTACTATGGAAACGGCATTCGCAAGATTCAGCGACCGCTCCCCCGGAAGCATGGGGATCCGGATACATTCCTCCGGATGTTCTACCAGGATCTCCTCCGGAATACCGGCGCTCTCCTTCCCAAACATCAGATAGCAGTCCGGTGTATAACATACGTCGCTGTACCGATGCTTTGCCTTGGTGGTGGCGTAAAAGATCTTCGCACCCGGATTCTTCTCCAGAAACTCCCGGTAATCCATATAACGCGTAACGTCGAGCCGGTCCCAGTAATCCAGGCCGGCTCTTCGTATCATTTTCTCATTCAGATGAAATCCCAGGGGTTCGATCAGGTGAAGACGCGCGCCGGTGATGACGCAGGTCCTTCCGATGTTCCCCGTATTCGCCGGCATCTCCGGCTCATAAAGGACGATGTTGATCATATCGTACTCCCGATATCGTTTCTTCGATCCGCGCAGTATGACACGGGTCAGGCATTCCTGCGTTTCAGGATAAACCGCGACATCCGGTCCATGGCCTCACGCAGCTCGTCGATGGAGTAAGCGTAGGAGATCCGGATAAAGCCCTCTCCGCAGTCACCGAAGGCGGATCCGGGCACAACGGCCAGCTCCTCTTCCCGAAGCAGAGTGGTGGCAAACTCATCACTGCTCATGCCGAACTCCTTAATGCACGGGAACATATAAAAGGCACCCTTCGGCTCGAAGCAGGGAAGGCCCATGGTCTCAAACTGCTTCAGAAGGAAATGTCTCCGCTTGTCGTAAGACTCCCGCATCTTCGCGATGTCCTTATCTCCGTTCTTAATGGCTTCCACAGCCGCATACTGACTGGTAGTGGGCGCACACATGATACAGAACTGATGGATCTTCGTCATCTCCCGACAGATTTCCTCCGGAGCCAGGGCATAGCCCATTCTCCAGCCTGTCATGGCATATGCCTTGGAGAACCCGTTGATCACAATGGTCCGCTCCGGCATGCCGGGCAGCGCTGCGATGGACGCATGAGGCGCGCCGCCGTAGGTCAGCTCTGAATAGATCTCATCGGAGATCACGTAAAGGTCATGCTCCACAGCCAGCTTTGCAATGGGTTCCAGCTCTTCCTTCGTCATGATGGCTCCCGTGGGGTTATTGGGGAAGGACAGGATCAGAACCTTTGTCTTCTCTGTAATGGCACTCTCCAGCTCCTCGGGTGTCAGCTTGAACTGATTCTCATTCTTAAGCGGCAGGGTAACGGGAACGCCGTCTGCCAGGGCCACACAGGGCACATAGCTTACATAGCTGGGTTCGGGAATGATCACTTCGTCTCCCGGGCAGATCAGCGCACGCAGCGCAAGGTCGATGCCCTCACTTCCGCCCACGGTGATCAGCGCTTCCTTTGCAGGGTCGTGATCCACACCGTACTTCTTTTTATACCACTTGCAGATCTCCTCGCGGAGCTCCATCAATCCGGAGTTTGAGGTATAGAAGGTTCTGCCCTTCTCCAGTGTGTAGATTCCCTCATCGCAAATGTGCCAGGGAGTATCAAAATCCGGCTCTCCCACGCCAAGTGAGATCGCATCCGGCATCTCACTTACGATGTCAAAGAATTTACGGATGCCCGAGGGCTTCATATCCAAAACTGTCTGATTCAGAGGTTTCATTGTCGTATCCTTTCTGTATATCTGTCTCCATGCTCACAGCCTCTCCGGGCGTCTTCGCATGAACTGTGCCTACGGCATGATCTGAATTCTTTCATCTCCGCCACGTGTTTCGCTGAAAATGATGTTGTGGTCCTTGTATTTCTTCAGAACGAAGAAGGTGGATGTGGACAGTACCGTCTCCATGGGGGCGATCTTCTCATATACGAAGTGGGAGATATCCTTCATGGACTCACCTTCGATGGTGAGGATCAGGTCATGGCTTGCGCCGGACATCAGATAAACGGAATCCACTTCCTCAAAACGGCTGAGTCGTTCCGCGATCCTGTCAAAGCCTTCTCCCCGAACCGGTGAGATCTTTACGCCGATCTGTGCCATCACCTTCTCATCACTGGTCTTCTCCCAGTTCACTACGGTATGATATCCGCAGATGATCTTCTCCTTCTCCATCCGTGCGATCTCTTCCGCAACCTCTGCTTCTCCCGCCCCGATCATGGCCGCGATATCTGCGGCATTCAGACGGCTGTTCTTCTCAAGCAGTTTCAGGATCTCATCTCTCATTTCTTCTTTCATCGTTCTTCCTTCCCTTTTCTATATGTTCAATGAATATCAAGTGCATCTGTCTCCGGCAGGTTCAGGTACCGTTCCATGACGAAGTCCTCTGCACGTACGACTCTTGCCTTTTCCTTGGTGATGCATCCCGCATCCCCACAGGAGATCCCTTTATCCTGCAGTCCGGTTACAAAAGCCTTTGCCGCGTCCTCCGGCACAACCGCCAGAAGTCCTCCGGTCCCCAGGAGCTGATAGGGATTCCGTCCCAGCGCCTCACAAAGCTCGATCACACTCTGACGGACCAGGAGACCCTCATGCCGTACGGCAACTCCGGCATCGGCAGCTTCCGCCAGCTGATAGAGTGCTGCATGTACCCCGAAGTTGGATACATCATGCAGATAAACCGCCCCGGCTGAAAGCGCCTTCCGGCTTATTCCCACCGTTGAAAATTCGTCTCTGCCGTAACGCATGGTATCTATATAGCTTTCGGCGAACCGTTCCCGAAGGAACCCGTATTTCCTGGAGACCAGAAGGTCCGCGCCAAGGCATCCCACCTCTCCCAGAAAGAAGATCCGGTCACCGACCTTCGGCTTTCGCCGCTTTTCCGCTTCCGTCTGCAAATGTGCCGTCATCACCACCTGGATGAGACAGGAGCTTCCTTCCCCGTGCCAGACGGTATTTCCGCCCACGATAGGGATATGCCGCTCCGCGGAACAGGCAGCCAGCCGCTGCATCTCTCTCCGGATCACTTCCTCCGGGCAGGAAAGACATGCCGTAAGCAGTACCTCTGCAAAGATCTCCCTTTCCTCCGCCTCTGCATCGGCATAGACCCCGGCCGTTGCCAGCTGGTTCTCCGCAGTGATCCACGCCAGCTCTCC
>CADBRW010000049.1 GCA_902797155.1 uncultured Lachnospiraceae bacterium | reverse complement strand
TCTGCATCAGAAAGCCGGAAGTAAAAATGTGAAGGAAATCCATGGCAGTGCCCTTCGGAGTTACTGCGTGTCCTGCAGGAAAGAATACGGACAGGATTTTATCTTTGAGAATCAGGAAGAAATCCCGCACTGCCCGAAATGTGGAAAGTTGGTACGCCCGGATGTGACGCTATACGGCGAACTCCTTCCGGAACCTGCTTATGAGGAAGCGGTTGCCCTCATCCGTTACGCTGACCTGTTGATCATAGGAGGGACTTCTTTGGAAGTTGGATCCGCTGCGCAGCTGGCTCACATGTATCATGGGAAGTATATGGTGATCATTAACAAAGGAAAGACGAAACTGGAAGGCAAGGCGGATCTGGTATTTCATGACAGTATTGGGAAAGTGATGAATCAAATCAGGTTACTGTGAGTATAATCATTTGTGGGTGGATACGAACTAAATGTGGGAAAAGAGGTGGATGATTTGTTGTTTAGTAAAGAAGACTTGGATTTGGTGAATGAACAGATTGATATCGAATGCCGCAAAACGGCAAATCATTTGCTGTTTGCATTGGAAACTGACAGGAGATGTTTCTGCAGGGTTCAGTGCGCAAATAGGACGCTCCAAGTTGAATGCTTTACCTGGATTCAGAATTCTGCAACCAAAGAGGATCATGGGTGGAAGCTTCCGTTGAGCGTAAAGGATTCCGAAGCACTTGCAGACATCACCCGAAAGGTTGCTGAGCTGATTGTTTATTATACAGAGAACAAGTTTGAAATCAGCGTTGTGGCATTGGGCGTATATCAACTAAAGATCACAACTGTGGGGATGGAAACTATTCATAATAACATCATTGACAGAGCTCAGGTTTGGAAACAACGTTTCTCACAAAATGTGGATGTGAATGACTGGTGCTCGAACAGGATATTTGTTAATGGCCTTCCTCCGAAGATCGTTATCAGGCTTGATGGGATAATTGTTGAGAAAACAGTAGTTGTATTTGATAAAGAAGATTATGACGATCTGCAGTCTAAGGAAGAGATATACGGGATGGCACTTTATATCGCTGAACGGGGAGAAGGAAAATACCATTTGGTACTGTCTGAAGATGAGCACGGGTTATTTGTCGAGATGAATTATTTCGAACCGAAGAAGCGTAAAGTATGGTGAGACAATAAAAAGAGGTCTATATGGGGTTAAGAGAAACAAGCAAATTCATGAGCCTAATCCTCCGTCATAAGCCGGAAGCGATAGGTATCAGTTTGGATGAGCATGGCTGGGCAAATGTAGATGAGCTGATCGAAGGGATCTCCAAGACACATGAGTTTAGTATGGAGATCCTTGAGGAGATTGTCAGGACAGATGAGAAACAGAGGTATTCCTTCAATGAGGATAAGACGCTGATCCGGGCGAATCAGGGACATTCTATCCCGGTGGATGTGGAACTGGATGAGGTTGAACCTCCGGAGGAGCTGTGGCACGGAACTGCTACGAAGTACGAGGCATCCATTGATGAGCATGGGCTGATACCGAAGAGCCGGTTATACGTACATTTGTCGAAGGATAAGGAGACGGCTGTTAAGGTCGGTCAGCGTCACGGAAAGCCGGTGCTTTACATCGTGAAAGCCGGGGATATGTATAAAGCAGGTTATAAGTTTTATCTGTCAAAGAACGGTGTGTGGCTGACGAAGGAGGTTCCGCCGGAATATTTAGAGAAGACTCAGGGGAACTGTTGGGACTGAAGGAGAAGGACTATGAAGATATCCCATATGGCGTTCTACACCGAGCAGGCCGTGGGGGATATGGTGAGGAATTCGGTGAAGGCGCTGTGTGAGAGTGTTGTGTGAAAGTTTGCAGTAATCGGGAGTTGTTTTGATGGATGAACATTTGAAGAACGGCCGAAACGGGATCGTATGGAGCTGGCTTCCGGTGACATTTCTAACGGCTCTCTTTTGCTGTGTGTTATGGGGAAGCGCGTCTCCTGCGATCAAAACTGCATATGAACTTTTTGAAATTCCACAGGAGGATACGGCATCCAGAATCATGCTTGCAGGGGCGAGGTTCTTTCTGGCGGGAGTGATGACGATTCTTTTCGGATCTATCGTATCGCGCCGGTTCTTACGACCCAAACTCAGTTCTCTGAAGTATGTCGGTATCCTTTCCCTGCTGCAGACGGTGGGGCAGTATTTCTTCTTTTTCATGTCGCTGGCCTATATCAGCGGCGTGAGAGGATCGATCATCAATGCGTCCGGTAATTTCCTGGCCATAGTGGTTGCTGCCTGTGTATTCCGGATGGAAAAGCTGACAGTAAGGAAGATCTTGGGATGCATCGTAGGATTTGCAGGGATCATACTGATCCTTGGCGGATTTCAGGGGATGTTTGAAGGCGGAGCAATTACATTTCAGGGAGAAGGCGCCATGCTGATGGCTGCTCTCTTTTATGCTTTTTCCTCCTGCTGCATCAAGAGGTTTTCCCGACATGAGAATCCTGTCACCCTGAGCGGTTACCAGTTTTTGCTGGGAGGAATTGTGCTTTATGTGGCGGGCCGGATCATGGGAGGAGAGCTGGTATTCCGAAGCGCATCCTGTGTGTATAATTTACTTTATATGGGCTTTATTTCCGCCGGGGCGTACACCTTATGGGGAGTGCTGCTGAAGTATAATCCGGTCAGCAGAGTGGCCATATTCGGTTTCATGAATCCGGTCATGGGAGTTCTTCTTTCAGCCTGGATACTTGGCGAGAATAATGAAGCCTTTTCGGCAACAGGGGTGTTGTCACTGGTGCTGGTGGCGGCGGGGATATTGATCGTGAATATAGAGACGAAGAAAGGCGGAGGAGCTTGATGAAGATAGAAAAGATCTTTTTTGATATGGATGGTGTGCTGGCGGATTTTGAGGGTGGTGTTCGCGAGCTGTGCGGGATCGAACCGCCCGCTCAGGACACACAGCCGCCGGGCGCTGATATGTTCATGTGGGACAGGATCCGCGAGGTGGAACATTTTTATGACAAACTGAAAGTGATGCCCGGTGCAAAGGAGATGTTCGATACCCTCTATGGGAAGTACGGGAACAGGTGCGAGATCCTGACGGGAATTCCGAAGCCGGACAAGCGCATCGAGAATGCGAAGGAGGATAAGATACGGTGGATCCGTCGGCTGTTCTCCGAGGATATGGTTGTCAATGTGGTGTACAAGGCAGAGAAACCGAACTATTGTACCGGAAAAGGGTGTGTCCTGATCGATGACCTGGGGAAGACCGTGCAGGCGTGGGAAGAAATCGGCGGGACCGGGATACTGTTTGTGAGTGCGGAGGAGACGCTGAAGAGGATTCGGGAGATAGAAGAGTTATGATCAACAGAGATGACATGCTGGAGCTGACCCGGCGGATGACGCCATCCCGCAACTGCTTTTCGCGGGTGGCCGGGGCGTATATGGATGTGGAGGGGTATGATAACGGAACCTTCAATATCCACTTCGGGAAGCTGAAGCAGACGGAGACGAAGAACAGCCTGGCGTTGGCGAAGGCGATTCCTTTCGCACGGACGAATGAACAGCTGAAGGAATATAAGTTTCCGAAGGGTGAGGCCAGGAGACAGAGTATGTGGCCCCTGCTTTCGGCGATCAAGGACGTAAGGCTGAAGGATGATGCGCTGCTGAGTATCCTGTATGAGTTGGTGGGGGAGAATTACAGGACTGATAAGGAATACAGCATCTTCGTGTTCAGTGGTTCCTATGATATTCCTGTGAAGGGAACCGACGGAGAGTGGATGGAAGGGTCGGAAGAGGTGTATGACTTTATAGTCTGTTCCGTCTCTCCGCTGGTAGGTGAGGAAGAACCGGGAGAACCGGAATTCGGATTCCTGTTCCCTGCATTTTCGGACCGGAGCTCTGACAGTGATAAGATTGACATTTTTAATAAAGATCCGGATCATGTGCAGACGGCGCTTATGAAGAAAATATTGGGGCTATAAGTGTGAAAATGACAAACAAGGAGGAGGGCGCTGATATGGATGTCAAAAAACAGATCGAATCTATAATCGTAAGAAAACCGGCTGTAAAGCTTGATGCCGGTGAACTGTGCCTTTATCAGGTAGATTGTAAATATGGAAAACAGGTGGAGAAAACCACGGCCACGACAAAAACCGGTCCCGGGATTGGCGTTGCTGTCCCTGTCACAAAACGTTTCGGGATTGGGATCAGCAGACACAAGGTAAAAACCACCATAGAGAAGGAAATGGTTTGGGATCAGACGAAATGTACTGCATTACTGACAAGCTCACGTTTCTTATTTAAAATCGGGAAGGATGTCAACCAGATCGATTTCGATAAGATCGAGGACATTAAGATCAATAAGGACGCAATCACAATCGTCAGCCGTGGTACACCCTATCATTTCTTTATGAAGAACAGTGAGGTCCAGAGATTTATGCAGGTATGGGGACTCCTGGGTGAAGCGCAGAAACAAGGTATCAAAATGAGTGATATTAAATGATATAGCGCATCATCTGATGATATGTTGTTTTTACGGGAAGGAAGATAGATGAGCGATACATTTTACATTACAGAGATCACAGATGAGATCTGGGAGCGAATCTGGGGCCTGTCCTATAAGGAGGACTGCGTTCTGCCCCGGGAGGACCTTAGGTACCTCCATGTTCTGCACATGGATATCCATGGGGCGGAGCATGAGGGGGAAATGATCGTCAACTACCATATTGCCGAGGATGTGTTGGACATTTTCCGGAAGCTTTATGAGGCGGGGTATCCCATCGAACGGGTGCGGCTGGTGGATGAATACGGCGCGGATGACGAGCAGTCCATGCGGGCAAATAACTGCTCCAGCTTCAATTTCCGGTTTATTTCATTTACGAAGATCGTGTCCAAGCACGGGCTGGGGCTGGCGGTGGACATCAATCCGCTGTACAACCCCTATACGAAAATGGTGGACGGCAGGCGGTCCGTGGAGCCGGCTACGGCGGTACCGTATCTGGACCGGGATGCGGATTTTGATTACAAGATCGTGAAGGGGGACCTGTGCTACCGGCTTTTTGCGGAGCACGGATTTGACTGGGGCGGCGAATGGGTCGG
>CADBRW010000048.1 GCA_902797155.1 uncultured Lachnospiraceae bacterium | reverse complement strand
TTTTGTAAAGGTGACAGGCACCTATTATGTAAACCGGTTAGTGAGTGGCGTCGTATTCGGCCAGAGCGGCTTTCGTAAGCTCGATGTCAGACGGGCAGTCTACATAGGTTCTGCCGTATTTCTGGCGGGTCTCATCGCCCTTGCCGGTGATCAGCAGGATCGTGGGTTCGTCTGTGGCTGCGATGGCTGCACGGATGGCCTCGCCCCGGTCCTCGATCATTTCCACCGGACAGGCCACATACTGGGCGATATCCTTCGAGATCTCATCCACAGGTTCATCACCGGGATCCTCGGCACAGAGGTACACCTTCTTGCTGTACTGTCCGGCGATGGTTCCCAGATCCTTTCTGCGAACCAGAGCCTTTTTGCCGGGGCAGCCGAAGATAGAGATGACCGCACGGTCCGGATATTCCTCCTTCATGGAAGAGAAGAGGGTTTCGAAGGACAGCTTGTTGTGAGCGTAATCCACGATGGCTACGATCCGGTCATCCTTTGAGGTGAAATATTCCATACGGCCCTTGGAGCGTGCCCGGAGCAGTCCGGATCTTATGAACTCCAGCGGGATGCCGTAGACATTTGCGGCGGCTATGGCAGCCAGCGCATTCTGTACATTGAAGAGTCCCGGTACCGTCAGGACGAATTCCTCATCAAAGCGTTCACAGCGTACCCGGAAATGTGTCTCATTTCCCACCTTTCGGATGTCATAGCCCAGAACATCGCTGCCCTCGGCAGTACCGAAGGTGATGACCCGGTCGGATTCCTTTGCGGCATCCATTACATCCGGGAAACGGTCTGTATCGGTGCAGACCAGAGCGGTCCGGGTCTGAGCGAAGATCCGAAGCTTTGATGCGAAGTAATCCTCCATGGTGGGGTGTTCGATGGGACTGATGTGATCTTCGGAGATGTTCATGAAGATCCCCACATCGAAGGTGATCTCATCCACACGGTTATACTTCAGAGCCTGGGAAGATACCTCCATGGTAAGAAAGTCGATACGGCTGTTGACTGCATTTCTGAAATGGCGCATCAGCTCCACGGATTCCGGAGTCGTGATATGGGATTCCTTCAGTGCCACCCCGTCATAGGTGTCAATGGAGGAGATCACGGCACTTTCCGGTTCGTTCCGGTCCGCCAGATAATCATCCAGGATCGCTTTCAGATAGTAGGTGGTAGTGGACTTTCCTTTGGTTCCGGTGATGCCGGTGAGGTGCAGCTGGGATGCGGGCGAACCGAAGAAGAGGTCTGCCAGATAGGGCATGGACCTTCGGATGTCCGATACCAGAATGACCGGAATGTCCACATTGTGATACAGTGTTTCACTGACATAGCAGACAGCGCCCCGGTTGGCTGCGTCCACCAGGTATTCATCCCGGAAGGCCGCACCCTTGCAGATGAAGAGCGTGCCCGGCGTAACGTCCTTGGAATTATAGGTGAGGCCGGTGATGATGGTATCCTTGACCTCGGGGAACTGCCCCTTGACCAGAAGATGTGCCTCCCGGAGACGGCGGGCATAGGTTTCCAGTGTGTATTGTTTCATGATGTGCTCCTAACTGTAATAGCGTTTGAAATTCTTATACTGGTTGAAATGATTTTTCCACATGCGCAGCATGCGGTTGAGACCGTTGTCTCCCTTCAGGAAAATGGGATTCACGTATTTCTTCTGCTTCAGGAGTTTGTGGAGCTTTGCCACATTTTCCTCCTCGAAAATGTACTTCCGGGCCACACCCTTGGGTACGGTGAGCCAGAGCCGTTCCTCCTTCGGGGTGATGAACTCCAGCGGGTGATCCAGGATGTATTCTTCAACAAGAAGCTTTGCGATATTCAGTCCCGAACCGGTGACGTAGAAATTGGAACGTCCCTGGCGGGTGTTGATCTCGAAGAATTTGTACTTGCCGTCACGGCGGTCATACTTGATGTCGAAATTGGAGAAGCCCACATAGGAGAGGTCCTCCAGAAGTGCCTTTACCCTGTCGTAGAGATCGCTCTTTAATTCTGTGATGATCACTGCGTGGTTGCCCTTGCCGTGGGGAGTATGCTCCTCCAGAAGGACATGGCCGAGACACATCATTTTCACGTGTCCCGTATGGTTGGAATAGCAGGTGAGGACCCGCATGAATTCATCATTTCCGGGGATCATATCCTGCAGGATGAGGGAATCCTCATAGCCGGCTTCGAAGATCTCCTCCGATACCTTCGCCAGCTCCTCCCGGTTCCGGATGGTATAGACCTTCTCCTGGGTATCAAAGGGATGCTCCCAGTAAGCGATACCGTTGGAGGGCTTCAGGATGATGGGAAAGCGGAAGGGCAGCTCCATGTTCGGGTCCATGCCCTTTCGGAAAATGACGGTTGCCGGATGATCGATTCCGTGCTTGTCACACAGCTGATAGAAACGCTCCTTCTGCTGCAGACTGTCCATCAGATCGAAGTCGATATAGGGAGCGATCACATTTTCGGGAAGCTGATCCTTGATCTGGGAAAGGGTCGCCACGTAGGAATCGCCACAGCCGATTGCCAGGATCTTCTTCTTTTTGTTCTTTGCGGCCAGGGCCTTCAGGATCGGGAGCATGACCTCCGGCTGATCCATCTTCGTGTTGTCTTCATAGATCGTGATCTTGCTGTTATAGCTGGGGCCGGTGGGGAACTTCCCGTAAACCCGGGTCTTTACCCGGTAGGCCTCATAGAATGCCCGTGCAACACTGTAGGTGTTGATGTCGCCGCCGAAGGCTACGGGCAGGAAGGATTGTGATTGGAATTCCATATAAAATATCCCCTTTGATGTTGAAAACATATGCGTGATACGCACTCCTAAGTATATCACTTCGTTGCAAAAACTGAAAGATAAAATGATAGGAATTGAGCTCGGTTTGTGATACAATGAAAATGGTTTTCTGCGCGAAGGCAGAGAGCTGTCATTTCTGAGAAAGCATAAGGTTTGACAGATGGATAATACTGAGATCAGGCAAAAGAAGCATACCCTCGGAATCCTGGGGGGCATGGGACCGGAGGCGACCAGTGTCCTGTATAAAAGGATCACGGACCGGACGGTGGTTTCCAGGGATCAGGATCATATCAACATCGTGATCTATTCACATGCAGAGCTGCCGGACCGTACCGGATGTATCCTGTGCGGCGAGGGGGAACGGCTGTGGGAACAGCTGGCAAAGGACGTGAATCTCCTGAAGCAGGCGGGCTGTGAGTATCTGGCGATTCCCTGTAATACCTGTCATTTCTTTGCGGACCGTTTTGCAAGGGAAATGGACGGCCGGTTCATCAACATGATAGAGGAAACCGCAAAGTACGTGGCGGAAAGGCGATTCCACAGGGTTGGGATCCTGGCAACGGACGGCACGCTGAAGGCGGATCTCTATCGTAAGGCTCTGGAGGAACGGGAGGTGGAAGTGGTCTATCCCGATGACCACAGCCAGAAAGCGGTGATGTCCCTGATCTACGACCAGATCAAGCGCGGTGAGAAGGGGGACAAGCATCTCTTTCAGGGGATCGCGCAGCATATGCACGGAAGAGGCTGTGAAGCAGTGGTCCTTGCGTGTACGGAGCTTTCGGTTTTCGCAGTGAATCATGAACTGGACGGAGGTTTCTATATCGACGCCATGGAGGTCCTGGCCAAGAGCTGCATCGAAACCTGTGGGGGACAGTATTCCTACTAAGGAGGGAAAGGTATGGAGAAGAAGGTAGTTATCACTTTGGCAAGACAGCATTATACCGGGGGTCTGAAGGTGGGAAAATACCTGGCAGAGGCGCTGGGAATCAACTGCTACGACAGTGAGATGCTGCGTCTGGTTTCGGATGATCAGGCCATGCATGATAATTACGTGGCCCATGATGCCAGGATCAAGGGAACCTCCCTTTTTGATGTGGCGTCCGCAACCTATGCGGAACACACGGAGGGGGAATTCTCCATAGAGGATGAAATGGGGCTGATGAAGAACATTTTCGATTATCAGTCGGATATCATCCGGAAGCTGGCGGAAAAGGAATCCTGCGTCATCGTTGGACGCTGCGCCAATTATGTCCTGGCAGACCGGGAAGATACCGTCAGTGTCTTTGTCCACGCGCCCATGGAATTCCGGAAAAAACGCGCATCCTCCGTTCATGATATGTCCGACAGGGAGCTGGAAGCACATATCCGCAATACGGACGAGAGAAGAGCGGATTACTATCACCGATACACCGGCGGAGACTGGATGGACGTCACCCAGTATGAGCTTTCCGTGGATGCGGGGAAGTACGGAATACGCGGTTCCGCGGAGTTCATCCGGAAGTATCTGGAGGTTCGTTTCGGGGAGTAGATCCGGGGCGGAACGGACAAGTTTTTGTTTGGAAATGTAATATGTTTGTGATAGAATGAAGCTATGGGGTTTATAGTATAAAACAAAGGAGAAGCAGCATGAAGAAAGTCGCATATATAGCATCCGAGTGTGTTCCTTTTATCAAGACCGGCGGTCTTGCCGACGTAGTTGGAACGCTTCCGCAGAAGTTTAACCGGGACGAGTACGATGTACGCGTTATCATTCCGAAGTACATGTGTCTTCCGGAGAAATACAAGAACAACATGAAGTATCTCACACATTTCCATATGGATATCGGCTGGAAGCAGCAGTATGTGGGAGTTATGTATCTGGAGTATGAGGGAGTACCGGTATACTTCATCGATAACGAGTATTATTTCAACGGCTTCAACATTTACGGTGATCTGAAGTGGGATATCGAGAAGTTCTGCTATTTCTCAAAGGCAGCGCTTTCTATT
>CADBRW010000047.1 GCA_902797155.1 uncultured Lachnospiraceae bacterium | reverse complement strand
TGTTGTGGTATTAAATTGTGAAAGAACAATATAAAAGCCGCCGCGTTCTTTTGCCCGTCTACGTAGTCTTTCGTGCGACAGCTTTTACATATTACCACCCGATTTGATTCGTGTCAACAACTTTTTTGCAAAAAATTAAAGAAGCTAGAATAATCAGATTTATTACAGAAAATTAACACTTTACAATCCCTTTCATCACGCCATCAGCGTTGTGATATCCTTCAGACACCTTTCTATGATCCTCTCTCTTGCCGGCAGCTCAGGGTGTCGCGCGATGTAGTCAATGATCCTGACGCAGCCGAAGATCCGCGCCTTTCTGATCGTTTCACTCCGTTCCTCAGGACCTGCCTCATTTAAATAGTGCTCCATGGTTAGGTTGAATAATCTATAACATGTCTCCACATCGATACCCAGGAAAGCCGCAGCTGCCGGTTCAATGGATGGAAACTCGAAATAGGAATTGCAAAGAGTTGCCAGATCAAATATAGGATCTCCCGCACATAAGGTATCCATGTCAATCAGCATGAATTCATCTCTGCAGATCATGATGTTCTTTAAATGCAGGTCTGCATGTAAAAGCGTGTGAGTGTCCGGCGTTTCCCGGATCATTGTTTCCAGCCGGTCACAGAGTTCTTCCGGAAGCCCATCTCCCAATCCATCCTTTGAAAATGTTCGGACGGACCCTGCCCACTCAAGCATTTGCCGCTTCATATCCGGCAGTTCCCCCGGTTCCACAGGAATGGCGTGGATCTGCTTCATCAGCCGGACAGAGCGCACAACAAAATCCTCCAGGTTTTCCGGAGATTCCTTCACATAGTCTGACGCAGATCTGGCATCCAGGAGCTCAAACACTGAACCATACTGATCTCCAACCCGTACCACATCAAAGGGGATTGCCGTGGGAACGCCCCTGACAAACGCCCATCTGGCCAGATCAAGCTCACGCCGGATCTCTTCTTTGGTTTCCCCGGGATAAAATACCTTTACAATGGAATCAGGTGCGATACGGTACACCACCCCATGGGCACCCCGCCCGATTTCCGGACATCCCTCAATGCTGATCTCCCGAAGGTTCTTATCTGTATCCACTTTTTTTGTAAAACCGGTCATGATTGCCTCCCCTCAGGGATTCATTTGCAGGATGTCCCCTCCAAAACCATACGCATATTTCTGAAGAAATACTCGTTCCTACCAGGCACCTCCTCCGCCTCCGCCGGAGCCTCCGCCGGAGAAACCGCCGCCTGAGAAGCCGCCGCTGCTACCTCCACCGGAGCTTTCCGAAGGACTGGAGGTCATGGAGCGAGTCGCAGTACTCATGGTGTTATCCATAAAGGAGCTGAACATGTACGGATCATAATAGGAGGTCTCATACCAGGACGGCGCCTGCATGAGGATGGACTCGAACTTCTTGATCCATTTGTCTGATACTCCCAGCACATAGGTATATGGGAGGATGTGGTAGAAATACTGCGGGTCCTCCTGCACCAGCTGTTCCAGCTGCTCTTTCTCCGCAACCTCAAGGAAATTCTTAAAGCCTCTGAGCCGTCCCAGCATCTGGGTTCCATAGGGTGTACGCTTCGGAAGATATGCATAGCAGATGGCAATTCCGACGGCACATACACAGCCCACCAGGAAACCGATCAGGTGAATAGTGTCCTCCTTCAACAACGGGAAGATGAATGCTGCAGTCGGGATCAGGCCGAAGGCTCCTCCGAAGATCACTCCGAAGAACACCCCGCTGCAGCCTTTGCCTTTCTTTCTCTTATCTCCCTTTCCCTTTCCGCCCAATATGGAGGCAAACATGATACCAAACCCAAAGAGCGGGAAGATAAGAACAAGAAGCGCTTCCGGTTCATCATATGTAATGACCGCAGGGATACAGCAAAGGACAAATGAGGCAACTGCCATTATAAACAGAAGGAAGGTCCACAAGCCGCTCCTCTTCTCAAAGATCTTATTCTGATGATCTTTTTTCCTCATATTGGAAAGGATCTTATTTTTTGTAACATAGAATTCGTTGTACAGATCCCCGTTGGTAACCGACTCTACTCCGTCAACCACCGATCCGCAGTTGAAAAGGCCGTTCAGGAAAGTGCGCTCATTTGCATCGTGCCCGTCATACCGCCTTACTCGTGTGATTCGGAAGCCCTTCTTCTTTTTGAGCAATCCCCTTTCTTCCGTTTCAGCAATAGAGATATAACCTTTGTCGGCAAGGTAGATCAGAAGCGAAACCACATCCACGGAATCCGCATCACCCTTGTATATGTAACCCGCTTCCAGACTGTTGATGCCATCCGGAGGATAGAATTCCACGGTCTCCACAACCATGTCATCCTTTCCGTACTTAAACCAGATAATGATGGCAAGGATCAGGAAAATGACAGGAAGCGAGAAACAGATGATATCCATGGTACGGTTCTCAAAGCCTGCTCCGACGAAGTACCCTTCCGGCAGCTCACAGCGTACCGTAAGCGCCTGTCCGGGGCGGAGCACCCTGTTCAGCTTACCGAAGGCCTTCCTGCCTTCCACCGAGAACTCAACATCAACAGTATTTACGGTTCCGGGATTTCCATAGGAGAATCCCATTTTCGAGGAGTCAAAATCCTTCGGCATCTCGATGGAAAATGTGATGCCGCCCAGGGGCGCCTGCCATTCCTTCCCGATGAGATTGAAATACAGCTCATCGCAGTTATCCAGCGGATCCCTACCGATATTGTAATTGTATTTGATCACATAGGTACGTTCTCCGGTAACCGTTTCACCGGCCGAGCCGATCCGGATCAGAAGATTCCCATTCTCCCTCTCCGTTTCATAGGTTTCACTCACGGACAGGATCTTGACCTTTGCATGATTTTCACTCGATGTACCATCCCGGCGTTTCAGCTTGTTTTTTAGTGGCAGCGTTCGATAGATACCGTGCTTCGGAACTCTGAAATCTGCCGTGATGGTCTCCGTGATATCAAAGGTGTTGTTCTCATTGACCACCATTTGAATATCGTAGCGGGTGATCACGTAATCTCTCTCACGGTCGTTGTCCGTAAACCCGTTTCTGTCATCCTCCGAAGCTTCTTCCTCTGTTTCCTCTTCCTCCATGTCAAGCTCCGGGTTGATCTCCGCATCACTCTCCGTTGCTTCTTCATCCCACAGAGAATCCTCGTCGTTCTCCGTTACCTCTTCATCCCGCAGAGGCTCTGCAAGACTTCGCGCTCCGGAAAGCGCCACTGCAAAGAAAAGCAGAAGGACCATGATCAGTCCGATACGTCTTGTTTTCCATTTACAGATCTTGTTCATTATTTCCCCCTTCAATACCGAGAGTCTCCACCCGGCTGTATCTCAGTTACAGATCAACACCCACATCCGTCCGCTGGATCGCTGTTGCCTCGAACATCTGCTTTGATTGAAATCCGAACATTCCCGCAAAGATATTCCCCGGAAATGTCTGTACCTTCGTATTGTACATACGGACACACCCATTATAGTATTTTCTGGACTGGGCGATCTCATCCTCCACCCGGAACAGGTCTCTGCTGAGCTGAAGGAAGTTCCCACTGGATTTCAGCTCCGGATAGCCTTCCGAAACAACCAGGATCCGGCCCAGGCCCTTCGTTATATCCGTGTTCACCTTCAGCTTATCCGCCTCGGACAGACTTTCATAGTCCCGGGCACGAAGCTCTGTCACCTTCTCCAGCGTCCCCTTCTCATGCGCCATATACGCCTTTACGGAATCCACAAGCTTGGGGATCAGCTCCCACCTCTTCACCAGATAGACATCCATGGTGGAGAACGCTTCCTCCGTCTTGGTCCTCAGCTTTATCAGCCGGTTGTAATTAGCAATACAGATGATCAGCAGAAGCAGAAGAACTCCACCACCGATCGCGATATATACCCACATAACCCTTCTTCCCCTCTCTTATTGTCATGTCGCCGCAAGGCGCATCCGTGAGCATGTGTCCGTCCTGCGGACAAATACAAAAAGCACTACAACCATTCTACCTCAGAAATGGCTGTAGCGCTATGTTTTTTCTATTGATGGAACCTTTTCGGCAAAGTGCTCTATCCCTCCGTTTTCTTTTCGGGAGATTTCCGTGCCCGTATTCCGTAATGAATGGCACCCTCCGGACACACGTGCCGGCACTTCCCGCACTGGATGCATTCCCGGTCACAGACCTTCTTCACGTCCATCTGGCAGGCTTTCACACAGGCATTGCAGTGTGTGCACTTCTCAGGATCCACTTTGATCCCGAAGAATGAAACAGGATTAAACAACGAATACAGAGCCCCCAGCGGACACAGGAATCTGCAGAAGGAACGATAGCAGAACACGCAGAGGACCAGGATGAGCACCAGAAGATATACCTTCCAGGAGAAAAGGAAACCTATCATCTCCCTAAGCGGCTCATTTTCAAGAACAAGTGGGATTCCGGCCTCCAGGGTCCCGGCCGGACAGATGTATTTGCAGAAGCCCGGCACCATATGAAATATGGGTACCAGGATCACAAAGAGCAGAAGGATCACATATTTCAGCCAGGACAACGCCCTGGTCACTTTGTTCTTCCGGAGTTTCGGAGTCGGGATCTTGTGAAGCAGGTCCTGCAGAAACCCGAAGGGACAGAGGAACCCGCAAATGAAGCGTCCCAGAAGAAGCCCCATCAGGATCAGAGTCCCCAGAATATAATACGGGAATTTGTACTTGGAAGACACCAGGGCACTCTGAAGGCTTCCCAAAGGGCAGGAAGCAACAGCGCCGGGGCATGAATAGCAATTCAGCCCCGGTACGCAGATTCCTTTTGTATTTCCCTTATAGATGCTTCCTTCGGCAAATCCTTTGATATTGCAGTTATACAGCACTGCAGCGATCAGCTGGATATAATGCCGTCTGGAAATCTTCTCTTTCTTTGCTTCCTTCTTACTCATAGTGTCCTCATCCCGATCAGCCGATTCCCATACACTCAAAGCAGATCAGGACCGCCTTATTCATCGTATCCCGAAATCCATCCTGCAGAAGGCCGAAGATCAGAAAAAAAAGACCGGCCGCAAGAAGGATCCCCTGTAGGATTCCGCGTTTCATTTTACTCAACTTGAACACCTCTTTATTTCAGACAGGCTTCGATCGCGCTCTTGTACTCTTCGTATTGCGTATCCGCATCCGCGGCGCCCACATAGGTTTTGGCGATCACTCCATGATCCACAACCAGCGTATAGGGAATTCCGCTTGCGGGATAATACGATTCCACCCGGCCATACTGATCATATCCGATGTTAAATGTGTATCCCTCCGACTCTATGAAGGACTCGACTGTAAACTTGTCCTCCCGGCAGTTGATACACAGGATCTCAAGACCTTCGATCCCGTCCGCCTTTAATCTTTCAAAGGCAGGCATCTCACGCACACAGGGCGAACACCAGGTGGCCCAGAAATTCAGGAGCACAACCTTATCATCATAATCCGACATACGGAAGGTTCCGCCATTTACAAGTCCTACCTTGAAATTCGGAGCAACATCTCCTTCACCCAAGGTCATAGGGGTCCCGTTTCCGGTTTCCACATCCGGTCTGTCAGGGAATCTTTCCTCCGTCTTCGGTTCCTCTGTTGCTGGTTCCTCTCCCAGGCCCTTAATGACAGAGCTTTTCCCGCTCACAGACTCCCAGTCCTCCGTCTGTTCCGAGGATTTGGTCAAAAGCGATCCTCCACCACCGCCTCCGCCGCCGCTCTTCTTTGAACCGCAGCCCGAAAAACCGACCATCAGGAATGCCGCCACAAGTATGATGCTGATTCTCTTTCTCATAAAGAATCCTCCTACCTGATCGTTTTTGGTAATAATCAGATCCTTACTCGTTTCCTTCCATATTGGCGAGCTTTGCCGCCTGATCCGCTGCCGTCAGCGCATCAACAAACTCATCCAGGTCGCCGTTCAGCACATTTTCCAGCTGATAGCTGGTAAGCTTGATCCGATGGTCCGTCACACGTCCCTGAGGGAAGTTGTAGGTGCGGATCTTCTCGGAACGGTCGCCGGTACCGATCTGGCTCCTTCTGGCAGCCGCTTCCGCATCATGAGCCTTCTGAAGCTCCATATCGTACAGTTTGGTACGAAGCAGGGCAAAGGCCTTGGCGCGGTTCTGGATCTGAGACTTCTCGGTCTGGCTGTAGATGACGATGCCTGTGGGGATATGTGTCAGACGCACTGCAGAGTCCGTAGTATTGACACACTGTCCGCCGTTTCCGGACGCACGCATAACATCGATACGGATATCCTTCTCGTCGATCTGAACATCCACATCCTCAGCCTCCGGCATGATGGCAACCGTAGCCGTTGAGGTGTGGATACGCCCGCCGGATTCCGTCTCAGGTACACGCTGTACGCGGTGTACGCCGGACTCATATTTCAGCTTGGAGTATGCTCCCTTACCTGTGATCTCGAAAACAACTTCCTTGAAACCGCCGATTCCGGTTTCAGTTCCCGAAGTGATATTTGTCTGCCACCGGAAATGATCCGCATACTTCTGGTACATACGGAACAGCTCACCTGCGAAAAGAGCGGCCTCATCTCCGCCTGCACCTGCACGGATCTCCACCACAACGCTCTTGTCATCATTCTCATCCTTGGGGAGAAGAAGGATCTTCAGCTCCTGCTCGCAGGTCTCGATGCGTTTCTTGGCATCGGACAGCTCCTCACGGGCCATCTCCTTCATTTCCTCATCGGACTCCTCATCAATGATGGCAAGGCTGTCCTCCACATCCTGCTGTGCCTGCTTTAATTCCTGGTACTTC
>CADBRW010000046.1 GCA_902797155.1 uncultured Lachnospiraceae bacterium | reverse complement strand
ATCTCTACCGGCATGAAGGAGCAGTATTTTCCAATGACCTCACGGCACTTGAACTCATTGCAGAACTCCAGGCTGTCCTCGGACATGTACAGGGTGATGCGGGTTCCTCTTGTGAGTCCGGAAACCTCGGAAAGCGTATACTCCGTGCCACCGTCACACTCCCAGTGAACGCCCTTTGCACCCTCCTGGTAGGACTGGGTCTCGATCACAACCTTGTCTGCAACCATGAATGCGCTGTAGAAGCCCAGACCGAAATGTCCGATGATCTGGTCCTGGCTGTCCTTATCCTTGTATTTCTCCAGGAAATCCGTTGCCCCGGAGAATGCGATCTGGTTGATGTACTTATCCACTTCCTCGGCTGTCATACCGATTCCGTTATCCTCAAAGGTCAGTGTCTTATCCTTCGGTGATGCATACACCGTCACGCGATACTCTTCCCCCTCCGGAAGCTCCGCCTCACCGAGAGATACCAGCCGTTTCATTTTCGTAACCGCATCCACACCGTTGGAGATCAGCTCCCGGATGAAGATATCGTGATCCGAATACAGCCATTTCTTTATGATAGGGAAAATGTTCTCGCTGTTGATGGTTAAACTGCCTTTGTTCTTCTTCGTAGCCATGATTATTATTCGCCTCCGTCATTTGATTCGATACGATCGGTCAGAGTATGACCATGTATTATATTAGGACGCGTACATGGAAATGTCAAGAAAAAACTTAGCACTCACCAAAAGAGAGTGCTAATCACGTATTATTCTCCTCCCCGATCTGCCGCAAAGCCAATCAGATCAAGGATTTTCATGAACATGTAGGACAAAAAGAAAAGATACCGGACTTTGGGGAATCCGGCATCTCATTTGGTAAAGGATGGTTTTCTTAATATTTCTGTAACAAATATAACATATCTTTTCGTGAAAATCAACAATTTTTTTCCTAAAAAGTGCACAAAGATTTGTCTGACAATTCACCGCAAACCCATATCAAAGTATCAGATTGCACAAACCCGGACAAACGAAAACGGATCCACCTCGAAAATGAGGCAGATCCGCGTCATATTTATTGATTGATATACAGGGTGATCACCGAGAAGGCAAAGCTTCCCACCGTGGAATAATAGACGGACGACAGCCCGGGTACCGTTGACAGTCCCTGCAGTGTAGTATTCGTGATCTCAAACTGCGAATAAGCAAATTCCAGTGTTCCGTAGGGATGTGCAGTCACCATCTGGGTAACGGCGGCATCCAGGGAATAGGAATCCTGAAAATACTTCTTACTTCTCACGAAATAGTTCCAGGACATATCAGGGCAGGACTCATATTTATCATGATTCCAGGTATGATCGCGTTCCATCAGCTCATCACTCATGTTGAAATAGGCATGGGAAAGAACATCCTTCTCTCCCACCGGATCATCCCATGTCGCGTCCAGATGATACCAGGTTCCGTTCAGCTTCACCAGGTTCCAGGCGTGGTTCTCCTTCTTCTCCTGGTTGGGTGTCACGGTACCGTCTCCGTTATCGGTCACTGCCGCCCGGCTTCCGGACTTTGCAGTCCCCACCACATACTGGTTCTCAACACCCGCACAGGACAGAAGAAGTGCCATGGCCTCAGCGTAACCGTTGCACACCGCCTGGCCTTCCACCAGCGCGCCGTAGGCCCGGAACTCATTGTCATCATCTGCCTTTCCATAGCTGTATGTGCAGTGCTCCACCAGATAATCATGAAGCACGAGCTCTCTCTGGTACTCCGTAAGGTGCTGATCACCGATCTCGATCTCAATGATCTGCTTCACCACCTTATACAGCTTCTGCGCCTCCACACGGTCCTCCGGGATGGGTGTCCCATTCATATATGCATCGTACACATAACTGTTATCCGACCGGACGATCTGGAAGTCTACCCTCCGGATTCCGAAGAGCTTCGGGTGCAGCTGAAAGGAATCAACACTTCCGTTCAGGTTACTCATAATATAGTTGATATTCAAAAGCTCGCTTTCCGGAATATCCTCTATAAAAAGAACGACGGTCCCGTCCTTCCCCTCTTCCATTTCCAGAGTAAGGGCCGCAGCCACTTCATTGATATTCTCCAACGCATCCTTCTGATGCGTAATATTGTCAAGAGGGTTCACTCCCGTCCATAACTGAACCAGCTTTAAGGCCACCAGGATGAATATAACCACCGCTATTATTTCGATTAAGATTTTCTGCCATTTCTTCATGAGACACATTGTACTCCAATTCCGGAAATATTTCCACCCTTGCCCCACAGTCTCTTTTGATTTATAATCAATCAATGAGACCCTTGGCCTGAACAAGGCCTGTCGGGTCCCAAATCTTATGCATCAAGCGGCGCTTATCGTCCGCGGAAATGAGGTTCTTTATGGCACAGCTTTGGGGCGGTCGGTTCACAAAGGAAACCGATCAACTGGTATATGATTTTAACGCTTCCATCACCTTCGATCAGCGTTTTCTGCCGCAGGATATCCGGGGCAGCAAGGCGCACGCCACCATGCTGGCAGCTGTGGGCGTGATCACGGAGGACGAACGGGATCAGATCCTTTCGGGTCTGGACAGCATCCTTTCGGATGTGGAAGCCGGAACTCTTGCGATCACTACAAAATATGAAGATGTTCACAGCTTCGTGGAAGCAAATCTCATCGACCGCATCGGCGATGCAGGCAAGAAGCTGCACACCGGGCGTAGCCGGAATGACCAGGTGGCACTGGACATGCGGCTTTATATCCGCGGAGAAGTATCCGAGCTGGAGACCCGGGTACTGACTCTGATGCAGACACTTCAGAAGCTGATGGTGGAAAATACCGCCACCTACATGCCGGGCTTCACACATTTACAGAAGGCTCAGCCCGTCAGCTTCTCCCACCACATCGGTGCATATATGGAAATGTTCAAGCGGGATTTCAGCCGACTGACCGACATTTATCAGCGCATGAATTTCTGCCCGCTGGGTGCAGGGGCTCTGGCAGGCACCACCTATCCTCTGAACCGGGAAATGACGGCTAAGCTTCTGGGCTTCGCAGGTCCGACTCTGAATTCCATGGATTCCGTATCTGACCGGGATTACTGTATCGAGCTGCTTTCAGCCTGCGCCACCATCATGATGCATCTCTCCCGTTTCTCCGAGGAGATCATCCTCTGGAATTCCAACGAATACGGCTTCGTCGAGCTGGACGATGCCTACAGTACCGGAAGCTCCATCATGCCGCAGAAGAAGAATCCGGATATCGCCGAGCTGGTGCGGGGCAAGACCGGACGTGTCTATGGTGCTCTCACCTCTCTTCTCACCACAATGAAGGGACTTCCGCTGGCCTACAACAAGGATATGCAGGAGGATAAGGAGCTGACCTTCGATGCGCTTGATACCACCAAGGGCTGCCTTACCCTTTTCAACGGAATGATCGCAACCATGCAGCTGAATAAGGAAACAATGGAGATCAGCGCCATGCGCGGCTTCACAAATGCAACCGACGCAGCTGACTATCTTGTAAAGAAGGGTGTACCCTTCCGGGATGCTCACGGTATCATCGGACGACTGGTACTCTTCTGCCTGGACAAAGGCTGCGCCATCGACGAGCTTAAGCTGGAAGATCTGCAGGCCATCGACCCACATTTTGAAGAAGACATCTACGATGCCATCTCCCTGGAGACCTGCGTAGACACGAGAAACACCATCGGCGCTCCCGGCCACAAGCCCATGAGTGCCGTGATAGAAAAGAACGCCGCATATCTCGACAGTCTCACCGTTGACCCGGCGTAACACACTGAAAGGAGAATCAGAATGAACAACACCACAAAGGCAAAGTACGATCTGGCTGCCCGCATGCTGAAGGGCAATATCCCCGTTGAGGAGGTCGTGAACATGAGCGGCCTTACCGAGGAAGAGGTTAAGAAGCTCCAGTTTGAGCTCCGTGATGAGATTCAGGATAAAAGAGCCATGATGGGCCTGGACAACTAAAATGCAAGCAAAAAAGAGGGGTCAGACCCCTCTTTTTTTGAACACCGATGATATCGTCGCATTAAATCCAGGAGTGAAGTAAACACGGCTAGCTATCGGTGTTATGAACGTATTTAGCGAACCCAGTACTTGAATTCTTCATCACCGAGGCGGATATAGTCATTATTCGCCAGCATAATCTCAAACTCGGGCTGGATCAGCTTCCCGTTGATAAATGTGTGGTTCGTGGAATTATGATCCCGCACATAGCACTCACCGTTGCTGATCCGGAAGGTCGCATGCTTACGGCTGACACGGCGGTTATCGGTGATCTGGTAATCCGCATCCGGAGACTTTCCGATGAGGAACTCCGCCTTGATGATGGGAATCAGCTCATTTGTCTTGATCCGTACAAGATACGGGATCGGATTATTGTAGTCTGAAGATGTGGGGCTGAGCACCGTAGTCTCGCCCTCGGAAGAATCCTTATCCATGGAATCCTCCAGAATGGTCTCCTCCTCAAGGGAAAGCACATAGTGATAGAAATCACTAAGGTCGAACATCAGCTTGCTGTCCAGATACTTCAGAAGCTTCTCAACACACTCTACGCAGGCCATATTTGCAAAGCGGACCTTGCTGATAAATGTCTGGATGAATTCAGTTACATTGCAGTCCGCGAACTTCTTGGTCACGGGCATGAAGATCAGCTGGATATCCAGGGATGAAAGCTCGATGTACATATAATGTACATTTAAAAGGAGCTTATTGAAGGACATGGTATTCTCTTCAAAATAGATCAGCTGATTCAGTATATTCGAGAGGATCGAAAGGAACTCCCCCTTGTATAACTGCTTCCGAAGGAACTGCTCCAGAGGCAGGGTTGCAGGAATCTTAAACTGCAAGGCACGCTGCTCATCAACTGCCACCACCGAGCACGTGGTACGATTGCCCACGAACTCGTAATTGAAGATCGTAAGCTCACGCTGGTCCACCGGAACATCCTCTTCCAGACGGAAATTCAAAGTAAATTCATCGTAACTTGTGTTAGTTTCTGCCATGGTATCATACCTCCCCATATTCCTTTTCATCATATCATTTTTCCGAAACTTCTTCAATCCATTTCAAGAAAATAATATGGTCATTCATATAGAAAAAGTATGTATATTTTTTACAATTAAGCGGGGTCAGACCCCATTACAAAATTGTTACGTCATGATGTAACAGTTTTGTAATGGGGTCTGACCCCGTAAATTGCTTAGGCTTCGATATTGGTCGCCTCGGAAAGCAGTCTCTCCTTGGTCTCATACAGCTTTTTGGAAAGATCCAGGTAATGGATATGCGGGTTGGCGAAACGCTGTTCCTCCTCCCATACCTCTTCCTTCAGCTGTTTCTTCACGTAATCCTGAATCTCCTGCAGGCTCGGCTGCTCATAAACCAGCTCACCGTCCTTGAATACGGTAACTTGCAGAGGACGTGCAGTGCTGTTCTTGAAATGCATCTTCTTCCAGGGACGTGTGGGATCGATGAACCTGTAGGGTTCTGTCACATCTACATCCTCTCCGTCCAGCGCCAGAAGGTCGGCATATCCGTAACCGGT
>CADBRW010000045.1 GCA_902797155.1 uncultured Lachnospiraceae bacterium | reverse complement strand
TACGTAGGTCTTATTACCGATATTGATGGCTGCGTCGATCTTGGAGATCTGATTGATCAGCTCCGTTGCGCCGATGTTTTGGGCGCCATTCTTAATATTATGCAGTCTTGCCCGGAACGTCCGATAGTTCTTTGAGAACTTCGCCTTCAGATCCTCCGGCATATTCTGATTCTGATTGTAGAATGTACTGAGGATCCGGTTGTAAACCTCGATGCTTCCTCCGATCCGTTCCAGGGTTCCGGCCACATCCAGAAGCTTCTGAAGCTCCACCAGTCCTTCGCCGAAGCGGGATTCACTGATATACTTGGTCAGGTCACCGGAGCGGTAATGTACCTTCTCCTTCGGAAGATACTTGGTGGCCATGGTAGCCAGAGATACCAGATCCAGAGGCTTCACTATCATATCCGTAAATCCTGCCTCGATCAGATGCTCGGCATCCTCACGGATCGCATCCTCCGTCATGGCGATAATGGGCATGGTGTCCATCCCGTCCCGCGCGATCTCACGGATCTCGTGCATGGCATCGGTACCGTTCATGACCGGCATGGACAGATCCATAAATACCATATCGTAATCCTGGTTCATTACCATATCGATGGCACTGACACCGGAAGCCGCCACATCCGAGCGGATCTCCATCTGTTTTAAGACGCCTACGGCCACGGTCCGGCTGATCTCCATGTCGTCCACCAGAAGCACATTTACCTCCGGCATGATCATCCGTTCCGCTTCCTCCTTCGTGATGCGGTCCAGAGCCTCCGGCCCGGAGGTCAGGGCGATGGCGTCATCCCCCGGACGCATCTGCATCAGGGAAACCGTAAATGCGGAGCCTGCGCCGTAGGTACTTTCCACCTCCAGATCGCCATCCATGATCTCAACCAGCTTCTTGGCAATGGCCAGACTGATACCGCTGCCGGTATAGCCTGTCTGCTTCTTGTTATCAGCTATGTTATACACCTCGAAGATATGCTGCAGTCGTTCCTTCCGGATACCCACACCGGTATCCGATATGCTGAACAGCAGACGGTCCTTCCCCTTCGGATCCGCATTTTCATAGCAGTCCACATAAAGGGTAATGGTACCTTCCTTCGTAAACTTCTGTGCATTATCCAGAAGGATACCCAGCACATGCTTGATCTTCTCGTAATCACCGATCATGACATCGGGAATATTCTCTCCCAGATCCACCAGGAAACGTACCGGCCGGTCCTCCAGGGCATTGATGATCTGATCGGAGATGTCGCACACAAGGGTGGTAATGGAATAAGGTGCTTCAGAAACTGTTTCCTTCCCGGCTTCAAGCCGCGCCAGAAGGATGGTCTCGTCCACCTTTCCCAGGATATCCTGGCCGGATTCCACGATGGCCTTCAGACTGTTTCTCTGTTCTTCCGGATTCTGCTCCCTCTGCATGGTTTCCGCCAGACTGATGATGGCATTCACCGGTGTCTTGATCTCGTTACTCATATGCGCCAGGAAGTCCGTCTTGGCCGTGCTGGATTTAACTGCCACCTCGTGTTCCTTCTCCAGCTTCTCGATCTCCTTGTTCTGGCCCTTCATCACCTTCTGGAATCGGATCATACCAAAGGCAACCAGAAGCACAACCAGGATCAGGGCAACCAGAAGCCCGATCCTCACGGCTCTCTTCTCAAAGAATCCGTATTCCTTGAAGATGGTAAATGTGATGTCCTGGGCACTGGCAACTCCGTCCCCGTTCAGAGCACGGACAGTGAAGGTGTAATTTCCTCCCTCCAGGTTCGTATAGACAGCCTGCATGGGATCTGAACCGCTGATGGTGATGGGCGTGCCGTCAAAGCCCTCCAGCTTATATTCTACCCGGATATTCTCACGGTTGATATAGCTGAGGACGGCAAAGGAAATGGATACTCTCTGTGTATCAGCCGGAATCGTCAGGCTTCCGCCGATCTGGTCAAAATGATACACCGTATCATCCACATTGATCTCAGATACCGTCAGCTTCGGAGCTACGGTATTGGTGCGGATATTATCGGTTGCAATGGTATACACGCCCTGACCACAGCAAAGATACAGGACATTGTCAGCGATCATTACATTTGAATACAAGGTGAGGGGGCTGGCAAGTCCGTCTCCCTGAGCATAGTACCGGCTCTTCATTTCGCCCGTTCCCAGCAGTTCCTCTTCCGTGGTACGAAGAACACCCTTGGAACCGGTGATCCAGAGATATTTCCCGGTCTCCGTCTGCTCTGCCACGATATCATAAATATTATTTGAGAAATCAATGTTGTTAACAGGACGGAAGGTGCCCTCACTGAAAAGGGACAGACCGTTATCCGTTCCGATCCAAAGTCCTCCGTCACCCGGAGTGATGCAGGTCACCACATTGGAGGTCAGCTGATCATCCTCCGTAAAATGCTGCACATTGTCCCCGTCGATCACGTACATTCCGTTACCGTCCGAACCGGCATACAGTTTGCCGTCCTCATCCTGATACATGCATATGATATTTGCATTGTCCATTCCGTTCTCGGTGGAATAGTTACGAATCAGCTTATCATCCGTACCGATGATACTGATACCTTCCTCCGTTGCCACCGCAATGCTCTTATCCCGAAGCTCCAGGGTACTGTTGATCTGGTTGGTAAGCAGTGTGCCGGAACGGCTGAACACCCGGATCTCCTGCTTCGGTGTATAGCAGATGACACCGTATTTTCTGGATGTGGATACCCAGATGTTTCCTCTGGAATCCCGCATCACATCACGGACAGCAGCACCTGACAGATACTCGGTCAGTTCATTCTCCACAGGCTTCATTTTCCCGTCCAGGATCTGAAGCCCGTCATCGGTTCCGATATACTTGCTCCCGTCAAATTCCGCTATGCAGTTCGTACCGGTGTTCTCCAGCCCATATCTGTGATTGAAGCTGCGGAACTTGCTCTGTCCCAGAAGAAGTATGCCCATTCGGTTGGAAGCAAACCAGTAATTCCCTTCATAATCCATGATCATGGAGGAGAAATACTTACTGATGGCAGTGTCATACAGCGCAGCGAACTCTCCCTTTCGGTTGAAATATCCGATTCCGCTGTCGGCACATACGAAGAGACGCTCCCCGTCATCATAAAGGGAGTTGATACCCTCACGTCCGGAAGACAGTACCTCATACTGGAGGGATTTCTGCATATGCAGGATATCCGTTCCGACAGTTCCGAAGTAAACGGAACCGTCCTCAAGTCCGTAGAGACAGGAAATGTCATCCGGGGTATAATCCACCGTATTATAATACAGAGTCTGTCCGTCCTGGTTCACGCGGAAGAACCGTCCGCCGCTCTCCAGTCCCCAGAGATCCTCTCCCGCCAAAGCGATATCCTTCACATTGTGTCCTGTGGTATCCGGCAGAAGGTGAAGACTTCCCTCACTGGGATCCGCCGTATAGAGTCCGTAGGCCGTGGCAACATAGATCACGCCGTCCTTCCCCTCACAGACATCGTTGACACATTTTACACCGTGATAATAATCATTGGAGAAATGCTGGATATCACTCCCTTTGATGTAGAACAGGCCGTAATTGTTAGTGGCGATCCACAGCCGTCCGGAGGTATCCTGGAACAGCTGGTTGATCAGATACACATCGTCCTTGTCCGTGTCCCAGAGATTGAAGATCTTGAATTCCTTACCGTTGTAACGGTAGAGTCCTCCGTCAGTCCCCACCCAGATATAGCCGGACTGAGTCTGATAGATGCAGTTTACCTCAGCGCTTCCAAGACCGCTTTCCTGATCGTAAACGACCTGGCGATACAGGGACAGGAATGCATCCTTTGCGGCGGCCTCCGCCGAATCCGTGCGCACGAAAAGAGCGCATGTCATAAAACATGCCAGAAGTATCCATGCAATAATGCGGTTTCTTCCTCTGCTCTTCTCCAACCCGTTCCTCCTTCACGGTCCTTCGATTACCTGATTCCTACGCCTCCCGCAGGAAGGCTTCGTAACCGCGTTCGGTCTCGTAAATGTCCGCCTTGGAGGTTACCTCCCAGGGGGCATGCATGTTCAGCACGGCAACGCCGCAGTCGATCACCTCCATGTCATAGAGGGACAGAATGTAGGCGATGGTTCCGCCTCCGCCGACATCCACCTTGCCAAGCTCAGCCGTCTGATAATGTACCTTTTCCTTCTCAAGGATACCGCGGATCCGTCCGATATACTCTGCATTTGCATCATTGGAACCGGACTTGCCACGGGCACCCGTGAATTTATTGAATACCATTCCTTTTCCAAGGAAGGCTGCATTCTTCTCTTCGAAGCAGGATGCATACAGCGGATCATAACCGGCGCTTACATCCGAAGAAAGCATGCAGGATGCGGCAAGGCAGCGGCGAAGCGCCAGATTGCTGTCATTACCCGTAAGAGCAAGAATCTCGGCCACCACATTTTCAAAGAAACGGGACTGCATACCGGTAGCTCCCACCGAACCGATCTCCTCCTTGTCAACAAGCAGGGTACATGCGGTCCGCTTCAGCTCCTTCTGATTCAGCATAGCCACCAGGCTGGTGTATGCGCAGACCTTGTCATCCTGACCGTAAGCCAGGATCATGGAACGGTCGATACCCATGTCACGGGGCTTTCCCGCGGGAACGATCTCAAGCTCGGCGGACATGAAGTCCTCCTCTGCCATATCATACTTCTCCTTCAGAAGCTTCAGGACCTGCTGCTTTACAGGATCCTTCTCATTCTTCTTCTCTTCCTTCTCTTCCTTGGACAGCTTGATGGGACGGGAAGCGATGAGAAGGTCCAGATTCTCTCCTTCCACTGCCTTCGCAGCGGTCTTCGCCATCTGGTCCTGGGCAAGGTGGATCAGGATGTCCGTTACACAGAATACAGGATCATTTTCATCCTCACCGATCACAACCTCCACCAGGCTTCCGTCCGTCTTTGCAACCACACCGTGGATGGCAAGAGGCAGGGTCACCCACTGATACTTCTTGATACCGCCATAGTAATGGGTGTCCAGGTACGCCAGCTCACTCTTCTCATACAGCGGATTCTGCTTAACGTCCAGACGGGGAGAATCCAGGTGTGCTCCCAGGATGTTCATGCCCTTCTCCAGCGGTTCCTTTCCGATGTGGAACAGGGCCACGGTCTTCCCCATATTGTTTGCATAGATCTTATCACCGGCAACCGGCTTCTTCTTTTTCTTCAGGGCTTCCTCAAGAGAGATGTAGCCGGCCTTTCTTGCCTGCTCTATGATATACCTGGTTCCTTCCCGCTCTGTCTTTCCGCGGAAGAGATAGTCCTTATATCCCTCACAGAGCTCATCCAGCTTCTTCTGTTCCTTCTTTCCATAGGATTTCCATGCATTCTTACGTTCCATGTATCTGTCCTTTCTTCTCCCTAGATTGCTTCCAGTACTTCCTTCAGGATCGAATACGCCTTGTCACAGTCTTCCTTCGTCGCAATGAGCGGCGGGATCAGACGGATCACATTCGGACGTGCCGCATTCATCAGCATATGCCGGTCAAAGGCATCATGCTTCACCCGGGCTGCAATATCCTGATCCATCTGGGCTCCTGTGATCATACCGGCGCCGCGCACATCTGTGACATGGGGCAGATCCCAAAGCTTCTTCCTGAAATATGTTCCTACTTCGTCCGCCTGCTCCGGAAGATGCTTCTCCAGCATTTCCGTGATCTGGGCATAAGCCGCTGCACAGCATACGGGGTTTCCGCCAAAGGTGGTACCGTGTGCGCCAAGAGACAGCGTCTTCATCAGCTCTGCACTGGTTGCCATGGCTGCAATGGGCATTCCTCCGCCCAGGGCCTTTGCCATGGATACCACATCCGGCTTAACACCGTAGCGCTGATATGCCATGATCTTACCGGTACGGCCCCATCCGGTCTGCACCTCATCGAAGAGAAGCAGCATGCCTCTCTCGTCGCAGAGCTTCCGGAGACCTTCCAGGAATTCCTGTGTGGCCGGAATAACTCCGCCCTCACCCTGGATGGGCTCAACCATGATTGCTACCGTATCCTCGTCACAGGCCGCCTCAAAGGAAGCCAGATCGTTAAACTCCGCATATACAAAACCGGGGATCGGATCGCCGAAGCCCTTCTGGATGGCAGATTCCGGCTGACCTGTTGCACGAAGGGTCGCCAGCGTCCGGCCGTGGAAGGAATTGTAGGCCGTTACCACCTTGTAGTGCTTCGGCCCGAACTTGTCCACACCGTACTTCCGGGCAAGCTTCAGCATGACCTCATTTGCCTCCGCCCCGGAATTCTGGAACTGCACCTTCTCCATGCCGATGGTCTCGCAGATCAGCTTTGCCAGCATGATCTGTGGGATGGTGTAGCAGTAAGCGGAGGCATGGATCAGCTCTCCCGCCTGCTCACGGATGGCGGAAACCACCTCATCACTGCAGTGACCCGTGGCATTTACCGCGATCCCGCCGAGGAAGTCCAGATACGCCTCCCCCTTCTCGTCATAGAGGTACATGCCCTTGCCGCTCCTGGCGATGAAATCAAAGCGCGGAAAGGTTTCATTCATGTATTTCTCTGCAAGTTCCTTCAGTTCCTCTTTCGTATAATCCTTTTCCCAAAGCATATTTAACACCTCTTTCCGGCAGACCGTCTTCGTCTGCTGATAATCGAATCTTTATTATACCATAGTTCCCGCCCTCTTATCAAATCGGGCTTATGACAGGTCCACACTGAACATGGAGCCCTTCGACTTCTTATCCTTTTCGATCTGCTTTTCCGCACGAAGGACCACGTCACTTACGAATGCATCCACCTCCGGATCGTATACTGCGATCCCCATGGAAAGACGCACATGCTTCCACTCCTGTCCCGAGGGCCCTGCTGTTTCTGCACAGCGCCTTTTCAGCTGTTCATACAGCTCCTGCCGTTTTTTATAGTCCTCTCCCTGCAGGATAACGGCGAAATCGTCATCTCCCACACGGAACACCGGGCTGTGGGCATACACCTTACAGATTATCTGGCAGGCAGCCTTAATATTCTCATCTCCCTTTTCCTTACCGAAACGTTTGTTGATCTTCTCCAGACCAACGCAGTCAAAGATCACGATTGCGTATTCCGGCACATCCCCGTTACCGGACAGCTTCTCATCCATCTGCCGGATATAGACATTAAAGGCTCCCCTGTTTCTGACAGATGTAAGCTCGTCCGCATAGGCCAGGCTGTTCAGATCCCGGATCTGATTCTTCAGATCACCGGTCAGCTTATTATAGGCCTTGGCAAGTACACCGATCTCATCCTTTCCGTTATAGTTCATATGAAGGTCATACACACCCTCATTTGCCTTCTCCACGGACCTTGTCAGTTCTCTCAGCGATTTCGTAAAATGATTGGTAAATCTCAGCGTCACAAGTATGAACACAAGCAGGATAAAGACGGCCACTATTATGATCCTGGTGATCAGTCCCTTCCAGTTTCCGTTGATCTCCGAAACCGGAACGGAAACATTCAGCCGCATTCCGTTACTTAAGGTTCTGCAGATTCCCCTCTTCTCCGTACCGTTATAGGTATAGTTCACATAGTCCTCTTTATCGAGCAGCCCTTCCGGCACCACAGGCTTCGTCTCCTCGGTAAGCGTTGCCGCATCAATATCCGGGTGACAGATGAGATTTCCTTCCTCGTCATTCAGAAAGGCATATCCCCCATTATAAAGACGTATACTGTCCACCAGCGCCGCAACGGCTGAGTAATCGATCTCGATCCCCACCACCCCTACAAAGGTATCCTTACAGAAAATGGGCACATTATAGGAAAAGACACGGGCACCAAGATTATCGGTGATATAGGGAGGAAGCCAGACGTCCTTTCCCAGCTTCTTCGGAACCGTAAACCATACCAGATTTCCGGTATCCTCCGTGTCATACTTCGAGATGTCCGTCACCTCATACTCTTTAAAGCCGGTTCCGTTTATGTCCACATACCAGAAACCCTTTTCCGTTTCCGATACTGCAGGATCGATCCGGTAATAATAAGTGAGGATTCCGTTGGTGTGAGCTGCCACATTTGCAAATTCCGTTCTGACATGCTCCACATGCTTCTTCAGCTGCTCAGGCTCCAGGCCCTCCAGATCCAGCTCCGCATAGGTGGAAACAAGTCCGACGGAGTTCTCCACGCCCTCAAAATATGTATTCAGATTCTTCTGTCCCGACTCGCAGAGCAGCTTCAGCATCTGGTCCGCATCACTGTTACCAAGGCTGCGGATCATACTGACGCTGACACTTGTCGCCACCATCATTGCGATCAGAATCGCCGAGACGATAAGCAGTGTTATCTTTGATCTGAGCGAATTCATACTGTACACCTTACCTTTACAAAACCACGGGTACTCCCCTTCATCAGATGATCATGGAGAGACCGATCCTCTTTCTCTTCATATCGATGGAAATTACCTTTACCGTTACCACATCCCCGACGGAAACCACATCCAGGGGATGCTTAACGAATTTCTTATTGGTCAGCTGGCTGATATGTACCAGTCCGTCCTGATGAACTCCGATATCCACAAATGCTCCGAAATCAATGACATTCCGAACGGTACCCTTCAGGATCATGCCTTCCGTCAGATCCTTCATGTCCAGTACATCCGTACGGAGCACGGGCTGGGGCATATCCGCACGGGGATCCCTGCCGGGGCGTGTCATTTCCGCCACCATATCACGAAGAGTGGGCTCACCTACGCCCAGCTCACCGGCTGCCTTTTTATAATCCTGAATAAAGATCACCGCCTTGCCCTCCCGTACGTCCTGCAGGGAGAAGCTGCATACCTCCATCAGCTTTGCAGCGGCCGCATAGCTCTCAGGGTGAACGCCGGTGTTGTCCAAAGGATTGCTTCCGTTACGGATGCGGAGGAAACCGGCACACTGCTCATAGGCCTTCGGTCCCAGCTTCGGAACCTTCAGAAGCTGCTTTCTTTCCGTGAAGCCGCCCTCCTGTTCGCGGTATGCCACGATGTTCTTGGCTATAGGCTTCGTGATACCTGAAATGTACTCCAGCAAAGAAGCAGATGCCGTATTCAGGTCAACACCCACCTGGTTTACACAGTCCTCCACAACACCGCCGAGGGCTTCCTTCAGCTTCTTCTGGTTCATGTCATGCTGATACTGACCCACACCGATGGATTCCGGTGTGATCTTCACCAGCTCTGCCAGAGGATCCTGGAGACGGCGTGCAATGGATGCGGCGCTTCTCTGTCCCACATCGAAATTCGGAAATTCCTCGGTGGCAAGTGCACTGGCGGAGTAAACCGATGCTCCCGCTTCGTTGGTGATGACGTAGGCCACCGACCTTCCCGGTTCTTCCTTCTTCACTTCATCCAGAAGCTCAGCCACGATCTGCTCGGATTCACGGGACGCGGTTCCGTTTCCGATGGAAATGAGCTCGATATTGTATTTGCGTATCATTTTCTTAACTGTATCCTTCGCCGCACGTATCTTCACCGGATTCGTGGGTGCCGTGGGATAGACCACAGCCGTATCCAGCACCTTGCCGGTGGGATCGGTAACAGCCAGCTTACAGCCGGTACGGAAGGCCGGATCCCAGCCAAGCACAGTCTTGCCGGCAATGGGCGGCTGCATCAGGAGCTGGCGCAGGTTCTTTCCGAATACGGTGATGGCACCGTCCTCCGCAGATTCCGTCAGCATGGAACGGACCTCATTTTCGATGGACGGCTTGATCAGCCGGTTATAGGCATCCGCCACTGCATTGGAAAGATACTCCGCAGTCGGAGCCTTCTGTTCATGGATCACCTGGCTTTCCAGATACTTCAGGATCTCTTCCTCCGGCGCCTCCACCGATACGGAAAGCACCTTCTCGGATTCTCCTCGGTTCAGCGCCAGTACACGATAGCCTGTGATCTTGGAAACCGGTTCACTGAAATCATAATAGGTCTCATAGGGTGTCTCCTGCTCGGGATCCTTGGCCAGTGATTTCATGAGTCCCTTCTTTATCGTACGTTCACGGATCCAGGTCCGGAAATCAGCCTCATCCGATATGCTCTCAGCGATGATATCCAGAGCCCCCTGCACGGCTTCCTTTACGGAAGCCACTCTCTTCTCCTCGGAGATATACTTCTCAGCCTCCGCCTGTACATCCGTATCTGCCTGCTCCAAACGGATCAGGAGAGCCAGAGGCTCCAGCCCCTTCTCCTTGGCTACGCCGGCACGGGTCTTTCTCTTCTGCTTATAGGGCCTGTACAGATCCTCCACTGCCACCAGTGTCTGGGCCTCGCGGATAGCCTTTTCCAGCTCTTCCGTCAGCTTGTCCTGCTCACGGATGGCCGTGATCACAGCTTCCTTCCGTTCCTCCAGATTTCTGAGATAGGTAAGGCGTTCTCCCAGGAGACGAAGCTGCTCATCATTCAGGGTTCCCGTCACTTCCTTCCTGTAACGGGCAATGAAGGGGATGGTACAGCCTTCATCGATGAGCTTGATGGCAGCCTCTACCTGCCAGTCCTTTACACTGAGTTCTTTGGCAATGATGTTTGTGATGTCCATGATGTTTCCTCTCTTATTACTTATAAAATCCATTCTCCGACCACTTAGGTCAGGTTCCTTCAGCCACTTCAAACTGGCTGTTATACAACTGACTATAGAAGCCCCCTTGCCTGAGAAGGGTTTCATGATCACCCTGTTCGATGATATTTCCGTCCTTCATGACCAGGATCACATCCGCTTCCTGAATGGTGGAAAGACGATGGGCCACGATGAAGCTGGTCCGGCCCTGCATCATTTTCGCAAAGGAACGCTGGATCCGATGCTCCGTACGGGTATCGATGGAGCTGGTAGCCTCGTCCAGGATCAGCATAGGCGGAAGCCGCAGCATTACACGTGTGATACAAAGCAGCTGCTTCTGGCCCTGGGACAGACTGCCTCCGTCCTCCCCCAGAACCGTATCATATCCATCCGGCATCCGGCGGATAAAACGGTCTGCATGTGTCAGTCTCGCCGCTTCCCGGATCTCCTCATCCGTTGCATCCGGTTTCCCATACGCGATATTCTCCCGAACGGTACCTCCCTTCAGCCAGGTTTCCTGCAACACCATACCGTAGTTGGCCCGGAGACTGTGCCGCGTGATCCCGCGTATATCCGTTCCGTCTACGGAGATGCTTCCGCGGTCCACGTCATAGAACCGCATCAGCAGATTGATCAGTGTCGACTTACCGCAGCCCGTAGGGCCTACGATGGCAACCCTTTTTCCGGGTTCCACGGCCAGGTTCAGGTCTGTCAGCAGAGTCTTGCTCTTATCATAGGAAAAATGTACGTCCTCCAGACGAACCTCTCCCCGTGCAGCCGTGAGCCGAAGAGCATTCTCCGGCTCCTTCACCTCCGGAGTCTCCTCCAGAAGCTCGAAGAGACGCTCGGCACAGGCCAGGGAGTTCTGAAGCTCCGTGATCACACCCGAAATCTCATTAAAGGGCTTTGTATACTGATTTGCATAGCTGAGGAAGCAGGTCAGCTCTCCTACCGTCAGACGTCCCGTGATGGCAAAGGCCGAGCCCAGGATCCCCACACCTGCATAGATCACATTGTTCACGAAGCGGGTTCCGGGATTCGTCAGTGACGAATAGAAGGTTGCCTTCTTGGAAGCCTCCGCCAGCTCCTCATTGATCTCCTTAAACCGCTCCTCTGCGGTTCCCTCATAACCAAAGGCCTGAACCACCTTCTCATTTCCAACCAGCTCTTCCACAAGTCCGGTGAGCTCACCGCGCTTTACAGACTGACGTCGGAACAGGTGGAAGGTCTTCTTCGCGATAAAGGAGGCCAGGAACAGGGATGCCGGTGTCAGTACAACCACCAGCGCCGCGATCCATCCGTTCAGCAGGAACATGAATACCAGCGTCAGAACGATGGTGGTCAGTCCCGAGAACAGCTGGGTAAAGCCCAGCAGCAGACCGTCGGAAAACTGATCGATATCACCGATCATACGGGACACCACATCCCCTGCCGACTGTCTGTCGATATACTCCAGCGGCAGCTTCTGCATATGGTTAAAGGCCTTCGTCCGGATATCCCGTACCACATGGAACACGATCCGGTTGTTGATGGCACTTTGGAGCCATTGTGTCAGGAATGCGATCCCTGTCAGGATCAGAAACAGCGTAACGATCTTCGCCAGCTCCTTAAACTCCACCTCTCCGGGTCCCAGGATATGATCGATGGCCCGTCCCGCCAGAATGGGGGAATACAGCTGCAGTACCACAGTGGCTGCGCTGAAGATCAGGGAAAGGATCAGGAACGGCAGGTAAGGTCTCAGAAAATGCAGCACCTTCCTCAGGGTTTTCTTCTTATTCATGGGCAGGCACCCCCTCTCCGGTTCCTGCCGCGGGAAGCTCATCCTCCCTGAGCTGTGACCTGCAGATCTCCAGGTAGGTCTCACAACCTGCCAGAAGTTCTGTATGGGTACCGATGCCGGCTACGGCGCCGTCCTCAAGAACTATGATCTGATCAGCCGCACGAACCGTGGAGACACGCTGGGACACAAGAAATGTGGTCATACCCTTCGTATTCTCCCGGATGGCACGACGAAGCGCGGCATCCGTTGCAAAATCCAGAGCGGATGCACTGTCATCCAGGATCAGGATCTTCGGCTTCTTCACCAGGGCCCGGGCGATGGTGAGACGCTGTCTCTGTCCGCCGGACAGATTCCGCCCTCCCTGATTCAGTTTATAGTCCAGCTGTTCCTTCTTCTCTTTTACAAAATCCTCAGCCTGCGCTGTGCGGATAGCATCCCAGAGCTCCTCCTCGGAAGCGTTGGGATCTCCCCACCGGAGGTTCTCCGCAATGGTCCCGGAGAACAGCACCGCCTTCTGCGGTACCACACCGATGGCAGACCGAAGGCGGTTCTTGGGATAGTCCCTGATATTTACGCCGTCGATCTCTATGGATCCCTCCGTCGCCTCGTAGAAACGCGGGATCAGATTCACAAGGGTGGACTTACCGGAACCCGTACCTCCGATCACACCCACGGTCTCGCCCGGCATGGCCCGGAAGCTCACATGCTCCAGAGCATCTTCCTTGGAACCGTCATATTTCATGCTGACATCCGTAAATGTGATGCGTGCGCCTTCCTTCGCCTGCACCTCGGCATCGCTGAATACGATGGAAGGCTGAAGAGCGAAGACCTCCGTCACCCTGCGCCCTGCAGCAATGGATTTCGTCATGGTGATGATCAGGTTCGCCAGCTTGATCAGCTCCACCAGGATCTGGGACATATAGTTCACCAGCGCCACAACCTGTCCCTGGGTCAGATCCCCCGCATCCACACGAATTGCTCCGAAATGGATCAGGGCCGCGATCCCCAGGTTTACGATGACATAGGTAATGGGATTCATAAAGGCCGTGATCCTGCCTACGAAGAGCTGAGACTTCATGAGCCGTTCTCCCGTGGCGTCATACTCCCTCTTCTCATCCTCCTCCCGGTTAAAGGCACGGATCACCCGGACACCGATCAGATTCTCTCTTGTGAGCAGAGTCACCCGGTCCAGACGGTCCTGTACTCTTTTATATAAGGGGATCGATGCAAATGTGATGGAGAACACCACTGCGATCAGGATGGGCAGAACGATAACAAAGATCAACGCTGTTTTTACATCCACGGTAAATGCCATGATCACCGCACCGAAAACGATGAACGGAGAACGCAGGAAGAGCCGGAGTACCATATTTACACCAGTCTGGACCTGGTTCGTATCACTGGTCATCCGTGTTACAAGCGTGGATGTACCAAGCCTGTCCAGCTCCTTATAGGAAAGGCGATTGATATGCCTGAACAGATCGTATCTTAGCTCCTTTCCCACTCCACTGGCCGCAACCGCAGAGAAATACTGGGCTGTTACGGAGCATCCGAAGCCTATCAGTGCCAGGGCAAGAAGAACTCCTCCCATGGCATAGACAGTCCCTTTATCACCACCGTCGATACCGTCATCGATCATTTTCGCAACGACAAGTGGCACCAACAGTTCAAAGATTGCCTCCAGCATTTTGAACAGCGGTGCCATAATAGCCTGAACCTTATAGTGTTTTAAATATCCTGCCGTAAGTTTCATAATTCTACCAGATTTCTGCTTTATCTCACGGAACGGGTTGCGACCACCGCGATACCGGTACCTGCCACATCCTCGATCACCGTCTGTCCGATCTCAACCGGTGCAACGAGCTGCACCGCGTGTATTTCCTTCATTACTTCAAATATCTTATCCTTCGGGATGTCTCCCGCCGTCTTTACGGAGCAGCACCGGAGCTCTCCGCCGGTGACCCGCACGGAAGCGGTCACGGTACGCACCGGATGGGTGACCTCCTCTTCTCCGTAGGCCGCTCCTCTCGGGCAGGTATTACCCGTCACAGTCACATTTCCCGCATCATCTGCCTGAACTGTGAGTTGACATCCCAAGGGACACCTGATACAGGTAAGCATTCTCTCAGTCATAGGCTAATCCTCCAAGGCGATCCTGACGGAAGCAACGGGTTCCTCCGACTTCTTCAGCCGGACAGTCTCCATTTCACCGGGTGCCAGTACACGTTTCGGGATCTGCATAACTCGGCTGTCATCATAGTAGACGCAAAGCTTCTTATCTTTATAAACATCTGCCACGCGGAAACGAACCGTTACCTCCTCACGAAGTGCATCCGGATGAAGAACTGCGGGTACGGTATAACGCACTCCGCCCTCACAGGATACATGAAGCACATCCTCCCTGCCGTCTGTGTCCTCTGCAGTCCGATCCTCAGCATCCTCCTCATGGGCCAGCCATGCAGCAGCCGCTTTTCCGGCTCCGGCGGATTCATCCGATACGTAATCCACCAGGTCATGGACATGGAGCACATTTCCGCAGGCAAATATGCCGGGAATACCGGTCATAAAATGTTCGTCCACCACCGGTCCTCCTGTTACCCGGGACAGCTCCACACCGGCGGATTTGCTGAGTTCATTCTCGGGAAGAAGTCCGCAGGAAAGAAGCAGGGTGTCACAGGGGAAATACTTCTCCGTTCCCGGGATCACCTGTCTCTTCTCATCCACCTCGGAGATCTCCACTCCCGTCACCCTCTGACGGCCGTCCACACGGGATACGGTATGGGACAGAAGCAGCGGGATGCCGAAATCATTCAGACACTGTTCGATGTTTCTGCGAAGGCCGCCGGAATAGGGCATGATCTCCGCAACCGCAAGTACCTTTGCACCTTCAAGTGTCATACGGCGCGCCATGATGAGGCCGATATCACCGGAACCCAGGATCACTACCTGTCTTCCCACCATTCTGCCTTCCATATTGATCAGGCGCTGTGCCGTACCGGCCGTATAAATCCCGGCAGGACGGTCCCCCGGGGTATTCAGTGCCCCTCTCGGCCGTTCCCTGCAGCCCATGGCCAATATCACCGCATCAGCCTGAATCTGTACCAGGCCCTCCGTCGGGCTGATACAGGTAACCATCCGTTCGGGAGTGATGTCCAGGACAATGGTTTCCAGGCGATATTCAATTCCGGCCTGCAATGCCAGCTCTATATAACGTGCCGCATATTCGGGGCCGGTCAGTTCTTCTTTAAATCGATGCAGTCCGAATCCGTTATGGATGCACTGATTCAGGATACCGCCCAGACGGACATCCCTTTCCAGAAGCAGGATATCCGAAACACCTGCTTCCCTGGCGGATACTGCTGCGGCAAGACCTGCGGGGCCTCCGCCGATCACAACCAGACTTCTATGCTCCATCGCCGGCACCCCCTTCCTCTTCGAAAAGCTCACCCCGCGTATCCTCTGTCAGAAGCTCGGAGCCCGGGCGGTTCTTGCACACCTCTTCCATGGGTATGCCCAGCTCCTCAGCAAGGATCTCCAGAGTTCTCGGAGTACAGAAGCCTGCCTGGCAGCGCCCCATACCCTGGCGGACACGTCGTTTCACTCCGTCCAGGGAACAAGCTCCCGGATTCCGGCGGACAGCCTCCCGGATCTCTCCCTCCGTCACTGTCTCACAGCGGCAGACCACACGTCCGTATGCCGGATCCTGTCGGATCAGCTGATTTCTTTCTTCCAAAGACAGCTCTCCCGGTCGGAGGATCCCCTTCCTCTTTGCATGAAAATCCTTCTTCCTGGGATACCGGCCTGTCTCTTCCACTTCCTTCAGCAGATATTCGGCAATGGCCGGCGCACCGGAAAGCCCCGGTGACTCCACCCCTGCCGCATCAAAGAACCCGGGCACCTCAACGGAACCGTCCTCCCGTCTCGGCTGGCCCAGTATAAAATCTCTTCCGTCCTCAGTAGCACGGTTACCTGCAAATGCAGTGATCACCATACGGAAGTCCAATCCCGGAACACTCCGCTTCCCCTGTGTCTGTACAAAAGCGATACCATCCTGGCTGGTTGCCACATCCTCCGGATCCTCCACTGCCACTGCGTTAGGACCTACCATAAGATTCCCGTGTACCGTGGGAGTGACCAGTGTTCCTTTTCCTCTTTCGGTGGGAAGCTGGAAAATGGTATGACTTACCATTCCGCCCACCTCCCGATCCAGAAGCTGGTATTCCCCTCTCCTGGGTGTGATATGCAGCTTTCGTTCAGAGACCATGTTATGGAAGCGGTCGGAATATACTCCTGCCGCATTCACCACCATATGGCTGTAAAAGCTTCCACCATCCGTTGTGATCTCAAATCCGTCCTCAGCCCTGCGGATCTCCTGCACCTTGGTAAGGAAGCGGAAGGAAACCCCGTTCTCTGCTGCATTTTCGGCAAAAGCCACCGTCATCAGGAAGGGATCCGTAATGGCGCTGGTCGGGGCATACAGAGCACCCACTACCTCTTCGGACAGAGCCGGCTCCATTTCCCGTGCCTCATCTCCGGAAATGACACGAAGACCTTCCACTCCGTTTCTCTCACCCCGTGCCAGGAGGCCCTCCAGCTTCGGAAGATTCTCTTCTTCAAAACAAACAACAAAGGCACCGTTTTTACGGTAAGGAATATCCAGTTCTTCGGATAACCCCTCCATCAAAACAGAGCCTCTTACATTCATCGCCGCCTTCATGGTTCCATTCGCCGCATCATGTCCTGCATGTATGATGGCACTGTTCGCTTTGGAGGTTCCGGAGCAGACATCCTCTGCCTGCTCCAAAACCAAAATGCGCGCCTCCAGTCTGGACAGCTCCCGTGCCGCTGCGCACCCCACTACACCGGCACCGATTATGATAATGTCATAAATGTCCTTCCCCATATAACCCTTTCCGTCAGTTATACAATGACTGTTTGATCAGGTCTGAATTCTTCTGAAGATCCGGAACCAGAACGGCCATATTGTTGATCCGCTCATTTTTGTATGCTCCGTCGGCAGGAATTCGGAAGGTGTCACCCACATGAATTCCTTCCTTCGCGATATAATATGCATATCCCAGGATCTCACTGTCCGTCATATCCGTCGCAAAGTACGGAATGAGTGCGTTCACCAGATCAAGCTGTTCGGACATGCCCATCTTGGAGATCTTATCAAAGGCAGCCATGATCACTCTTCTCTGGCGATCGGTTCTTTCCCAGTCGGAACGTCCTACATAACGGGTTCTGGAATAAGCAAGTGCCTGATCTGCCTTCAACATGTTCTTACCCTCATGCAGATGCCAGTTATCACCGCCTGTAAGTCCGGCCTCCGCATTCATAACGGAACCGATGCTGTTCAGATATTCCGCTTCATCCTTGGTGAGCTCTATCTCCAGGTCACCGATCTGGGTCATAACCTTAACGAACCCGTCAAAATCCACCTCGATGGCATTGTCGATAGCAACACCGAAATCCTTCTGCAGAGTCTCCTTCAACAAAGAAGCTCCACCGTAATTGTATGCTGCATTGATACGGTTATCACTGTATCCCTCGATGGGTACATACATATCCCTCATGAAAGAGATCAGCGTGATCTTATTCGTTTTCTTATTGATGCTGCAGAGGATCATGCTGTCGGAACGTGCCGGCTCGGTCTCTGTAGGACGGCGGTCCTGACCGATCAGGATGATATTCTTGACATCCTTATCCTGCTTTACCTGCTCGTACAGCTCATCCCATTTTACTTCATCCGCGGAAATGGTATCCTCACCGTCCCCCGATGAAGCCTCGAAGGTCTCCTGCTCCCTTGGTGTTCTGGAGCGTTCCTCGATCCGGTTGATCCTGCCCAGATAGATCTTGATTCCTACCCAGACGGCGATGGCAAGCACCAGGATCACCGATCCCACGATGATCATGACCTTTCCCCAGGTCGGGAGCTTTTTCCCTTCCTTCTTCTCGCTCTTAACGGGTTTGCCGTCCTGATCGAACAGCTCAGTCTCATCGTCATTATCTTCGGCCTCTACAGCCTCGTTCTCCGTCTCATCGCGATCCGCTTCGTTGTTCTCTGCGGAACCGTCCTCTACCTCTTCGTACTCTGTATCCTTGATATCCTTATCGTCTCTCATGGTCCCCCAAAAAACTCCTCAAATTATTACTCAGTATTTTTTCACATAACTGACAAGATTATAACAAACCAATGGAAATGTGGCAAGGAAAAGACACCTATTCCTCTGTATTCCCCTGAAGCTTCCGAAGCTTCTCATTCTGATAATCCTTACTTATGGTAAGAATCCCCTTCAGAAACCGGATATAGGCCTCCTGGAAACGCGGTTCCACCGAAACGGCAAGCCGCTCCAGCATCTCCTTCTCCCGTCCCGGCTGATAGACCGGCATCTCTCCGCCTGCTTTCAGCTCGGCAACAGCATCCGACAGCTCCATCCGTTCCAGAAAAAGCTGCTTCATTTTCTGATCCACGTTGTCGATCCGTCCCCGGATCTCCTCCAGGCTCTTCATCTTTTCATCATTCATAGTAAGCTCCTTACAGTTCCTTTATAAAGGCGGATGCACGGACTGCCCTCCGCCCGATCATTTTCGGTGCATAGATTCTCAGCTTCTCCGAAGCTCGGGTGATCCCCACATAGAACATACGGCGTTCCTCTTCCATAGCCGCTTCGGTCTTCGCCTTCTTATGAGGGATACTGTCCTCCACGCAGTCCAGGATCGAAACCTCTCTGAATTCCAGCCCCTTGGCGCTGTGCAGGGTCATAAGCTGAACGCCCTTCTCCCCTCCGGTTCTTTCCTCTCTTTTCCGGTTTTCCTCCATCAGCAGCTCCTGATAGGCCTCGGCATACAGAAAGAAATCCGGTATGGTCCGATATGGCTCTGCCATGGATTGCAGTTCATCCAGCGTATCCAATATTTCATCTTTGTCCAGGGAACGATTATCCGCTTCCTCCATCAACCATGCCTCATAACGTACCACCTTGCGTATATAGCTGATGGCCGCTGCAGGGGGAAGGTTCTTTATCCGTCTTATATGCGAACGCAGTGTCTGAAGATTCTTCTCCAGATAAGCTGACCCCCGGGCCCTGGTCGTAAGCTTCACCAGATCCACAGGGTCCTCCGAAAGCATATCCCGGCGGATATACCGTACCGGTTTGTTCATAATACGCAGGAACCTGGCGCGGTCCTGCTCTCCCATAGCAAAATGCAGATAATCCATCACCGGAGCCACCGCCATGTGGGTGAACAGATTCGGCAGACGGTCCCGCATTTCATATGGGATCTGATTATCACGAAGGAGGAAGCCCAGCCCTCTGGGATCCCGGTTGGTCCGAAACAGGATGGCCATCTCATCATATGGTACGCCCCTGCTGTGGGATGCCCGTATCGCCTCCACGATCTCCTTATGCTCTTCACGGTCATTTGCAGGCATGAGGATCTCCACACGGTCACCTGGTCTTCCCTGCTTCCGGGCCCGAAGAGCCTTCTCATATCGATGCTTATTGTTCCGGATCAGTCTGGCTCCGGAATCGGTTATATATGCCGGACATCTGTAATTGACAGAGAGCGCGATCACCTTTCCCTCAGGGAACTCCTTTCCGAAGGACAGCATGATCTCCGGCCTTGCTCCACGGAATCCATATATGGACTGATCATCGTCTCCCACCGCAAAGAAATTGTCTCTCGGATGCACCAGCAGCTTCAGGATCTCATACTGGATCCGGTTTGTGTCCTGGTACTCATCCACCATGATGAAGGGATACATCTCCCGGATCCTTTCCAGGATATCCTCACGTTCCGTAAGAAGCTGATAGCACATTTCCAGCATGTCATTAAAGTCCAGACGACGTTCCTGCTCCTTCTTCGCCTTAAATCGTCTGAGCAGCAGACGGAATTCCTCTGCCGGAAGGTCCGTACTGTAGTAATCCTCCGGGCGTATCATGTCATTTGTCACCAGATCCATCTGGCTGAGAACACTGCGCAGGATCTCCTCATTATTACCGTATTCCGGGGATATCCCGGTCAGGATGGAGCGGACCATGGACATACGCTCATCCTCCCGCAGCACTGCTTCCGCCGGAAGCTTATAGGCCGTCCGGATGATCCAGTAGAAAAAAGCATGGAAGGTGGAGAACCGGACGCCGCCGGAGCCCTGATCCATTGCTTCATATCTCTGCTGCATGGAACGCGCAGCCGCTTTGGTAAATGTGATCACCAGGATCTGCCGCGGCACCACACCATGTTCCTTTACCAGCCGGTTCACTCTGTGCAGAATGACGGTGGTCTTCCCGGAACCGGGAGTCCCAAGCACCAGCAGCGGTCCCTCGAACCATTCGATTGCCCTGATTTGCTCTTCGTTAAATGTCATGTACCGTACCGTCTCCAAAAACCGACATCCTGAGCGAAACGAAGGACCCTGCATGCTTTGCAGGATCCTTTGCTCCGCTCAGGATGACAATATGATTACAGATTTGCTCCGCAGCACTTCTTATATTTTTTTCCGGAACCACAGGGGCACGGATCATTCCGTCCAACCTTCGGCGGCTTTACGATGGTATGAGAAGACTTCTCCTTCTTGTAAAGCTCCTCCTGCTGTTCCTTGGTATAGATCTCATCCCACTGGGGAAGCGTATACAGCCATTCCGCATTGCACTGTACCATGTTCATGTACAGCTTCTCCGTGTCGATCTCAAGAACAAGCGGAGTATCCTCTTCCATGTTCTCCAGATCATTCTCATTTACAAGGCTGTCGTTGATACCATCCAGGAAACCGGTCATGGTCTCGATATCGGTATTCCAACGCTCTGCAAGGCTCTTAACCGTACCCTCCACCTTCTGCTTCGGGTCTGCCAGCAGCTCCTCATAGATGCCCTTCTCTACCAGAAAATAATCCTTCCAGAATTTCTGTCCCTCGGGTGTACGCTCATCCAATCCGTATGCGTGATCCCGCCAATCCTTCAGAAGTCCCATATGCAATCTCCTTATTCTTCATTCATTAAAGTGTCCCGCACATTATAGCAAATCTACTCCCGGCTTTCAAGCACGGAATCTGAGCTTACGGATTCGTGCAATACCCCTTCTTATCGAAGCTGTAATTCTTATTATCGATCTTCATGGTACAGTTCTTCGCATACCAGCCCTTGGTATCGATGTAATACCAGCCCTTGGCATCCTTCTTCCAGGAAGCCTTAGGTTCATAGGTCCAGGAACCATCCTTGTTCAGCCAGTAGCCTTTGCAATACTCCTTCGATGCCATAGCTCCGTCAGGCTTAAAGTAGTACCACACGCCGCTGATCTTCTTCCATCCCTTTACCATGGCTCCGGAGCCTGCGAAGTAATACCACACACCGTCAATCTTCTTCCAGCCGGTGACCATGGCACCGTTCTTCCCAAGGTAATACCACTTTCCACCGTCCTTCAGCCAACCGGTCTGCATATAACCGTTTTTATCGAAATGATACCACTTGCCACCGATCTTCGCCCAACGGTTCTTCACAAATCCGCCTGCAGAAAGCTTAAACCACCAGCCTGTGGAATCCTCCTTCCAGGTACCCTTTTCATCGGGCTCGGTCTTTGCAACGTCGTCCTTTACCTTTACGACCTGACCGGGATCCAGATACAGCTGATACGAGCTGTTCTCCTTTGAACAGAAGGACTGATATTTAGCTCCTGTTTCGGAATTCGTAAGATCCTTCTTTGTTCCCGCATAGGCACTCTGCAGCATGGGGTTCTTCGTAATATCCAGTGTTGCCAGCCTGTTCCCATAGCATGCCAGATTAAACAGCTTCGGATTTTTAGTCACATCCAATTCGGTAAGTCCCATACCCGAACAGGACAGACTGCCGAGTTCCGGAAGCCCCGTCACATCCAGTTTTCCCAGCTTAGTGTCATTCAGATACAGCGTCTTCAGCTTCGTATTCTTTGTCAGATCCAGGGACTTGAGCGGGTTCAGGCTGAGGGAGAGATAGGTAAGCTGCGGAAGCCCCTTCAGGTCCAAGGTCTCCAGTTCATTCTCTCCTGCGGAAATATATGACAGCTCTTTATTCGCCGAAAGATCCAGACTCTTCAGTCCGCATCCCCAGCAATACAGAGTGCCCAGTTTATTGTTCTGGGAGAGGTCCAGTGTCTTAAGCTCCGGATTGTAATCCACATCCAGAACCTGCAGCTCTGTAAGCTGAGAGACATCCAGGGATTTCAATCCGTTTCCTCCCAGATACAGATATTCCAGCTTCTGATTGTATCTTAAGTCCACAGTGGGTATCCGGCAGTTAAAGGATGACAGATATTTAAGATTCGGGAAATACTCGATTCCCTTCAGTGTCTGGATGGCATCCTCGGAATCCTCCGGAGAAAGGGTCTCCACATCCAATGCCTCCTGCATGGACAGGATCCCGTCCTGATCCCAGTCATAATTCTTTTCCGAAAGCATCTTACGGAAACATTCACTCGGGAAATGTGCCTCATCCAAAGCAACCAGATACAGGGTCTGATCCGACAGCTGCAGTTCACCCTGATCCGAGGTATACAGATCAAAGTAATTCATATCCTTCTTATTTCCGTGAAGGGCTGTATATACAAGCCTGGGATTGTTCCTGATATCGATCTTTCCGATCTTGCTCCGATAGACCGCCAGTTCCTCCAGCTCGGGATTCCCGGAGAGATCCAGCTTGGTAAGTGCTGTCGCATCCGAAACGTCCAATGTGGCAAGATAAGGATTCTCTTTCACATTTACGGTGGTTAGTTTCGGATTGTCCGATACGTCCAGGAGACGAAGATGCGGTGACCCACTTACATTTACATAGGAAAACTCATTTCGATATGCATAGATGTCCTGCAGGTCAAAGAGATACTCGATTCCTGTCAGGGACTTGATCCCCATATTGCCGATGTTCAGAAAATGGATCTTCTCGATTTCACTGACAGTCAGGATTTCATCATGGTTCTCATCATAGGTGTCCTTCATATACTGACGAAGATTCGGGTCACTGAAGGCCGAGTCGATACTGATCCCGTCAAGCACCTTTACAGCCGATGAGTAGGCAGGATTTGAGAAGCCTTCCTTTGTGATCTTGGCACGAATGTAGTAGTCCACGTCATCCTCGGCCACATGATAATAGGACGGTCCCCACTTGGGATCGAGCTCCTGGTCCAGGTCCACCCAGCCGGTGCTTCCGTTGGGACTGCGCTGCCACTTGATCGTAAAGGTCTCTGTCATCCGGCTCAGGAAATAATCATTGGTATTGAACCGAAGCTGCAGGTAGGTCCCGGCCACCGGCTTCTCGGTACTGAGAGTAAAGAGATCATCAAGTCCGAAGTGGACCGTTGCACCAAGGAAACTGTCATTTCCCTGTCCTGTATTGGATTTCAGCGCATTCCACTCGGTAGAGGTCCCTCCATAATAGATATCCGTGAGATTACTGTCATCCTTAAATGCATTATCACGAATAGTCTTGATATTGGAAGGAAGGATCACTGCCTTAAGATTCTTACATCCTTCAAACACATTTTTATTGATGATGCCCATTCCCTTTCCGAAGGAAACGATGCGAAGACCACTGCAATTCATAAACGCATGATCCATGATGCCCTTCAGTCCATCCGGGAACGTAAGATGGTTCAGGTTAAACCATCCACGGAAGGCATACATTCCGATACCGGTAAGACTCTGGGGAAAGTTCAGCTTCTGGATCGAGCTGGGATCGAAGGCATAATAGCCGATATTGGTCAGACTGTTTCCGAAATCGATGCTCTGAATCCCCAGCTGATTCTTGAACGCATAATGTCCGATTTCCTTCACACTGTCCGCAAGAACGACCTCCTTGATGTTTGAGGTCTTTACGAAGGCCTGGGCAAAGGCATAGTTTCCCACCCTGGTCACACCGTCCTTCACCACGACCTTATTTGTCTTGGTAAGATAATCATGATAGGGCGAATCCGTTTTATCGTACTTGTCCTTCCCCTCCAGCAGCTTGTAATCCGCCATCTCTCCGTTTCCGGAAACGGTCATGGTGTATGGCGCATACTTATTCTCGCCGGTTTCCACAAACATATATTTACAGTCGCCGGTAGTTCCGCTGAGTACCAAATCTCCGTTCTTCGCCTCACTGACAGGCCCGCCCGGAACAAGAGATCCAAGCGCCATCAGTGCTGTCAACAGAATTGCCATCCCTTTCTTCTTCATAACCCAACTCCCTTCATAACGAACAAGCAGTCACAATGATAATACGAATCTTCTCACAGAATTTATGGCCCATTTCAAATAATGATCAATCCTTGGAAAATGTTTTCTTCACCCAGAAGAACAGATACAGAATGATCGGATACAGGATCAGCAGTACCAGCACTGCCAGCGTACGCGGACTTCCGGTGATAAGACAGACGATAAACCACACAAAAAGAGCAGCCAGAATGACAAGTCCGATGACTGCAAATACACGGGACGCTTTCCCCCGCTTTTCAGTCACTTCTCCCTGCTGCTCTTCCATAACCGTATTCTCTTCCTTCCCCATCCTTTACCCCCCAATTATTTATGTGTTCCCTTCAGGAACTCCATCCATTCTCTTACTTTTGCTTCCCTGCCCTGCTCCGTCGGTTCATAGAAAGTCGTGCCCAGCAGCGCATCCGGAAGATATTGCTGTTCCACATAATGATTCTCGAAATCATGGGCATACTTATAGCCCACATGTCCCAGTTCCTTCGAACCACTGTAATGCGCATCGCGTAAATGCGGAGGAACAGCAGCCTGTCCATGGGTCTTCACCGCATCCATGGCTGCATAGATCCCGTTTGTCACGGAATTGCTCTTCGGCGCCGTTGCCACATAAACTGCTGCATGTGCCAGGATCAGCTGAGACTCCGGCATTCCCACACGTTCCACAGCCTGGGCAGCAGCCACCGCCACCTGCAGGGCCTGGGGATCTGCCATACCCACATCCTCGCTGGCACAGATCATGATGCGCCGCGCGATAAATGTCACGCTTTCTCCGCCATACAGCATCTTTGCAAGATAATACAGCGCTGCATCGGGATCGGAACCGCGCATGGACTTGATAAAGGCGGAAATGATGTCATAATGATTATCTCCGTCCTTGTCATACTTGATATTTCTCCGCTGGATACATTCCTCCAAAATCTCCGTGGTGACATGGATCTTACCGTCCTCCTGATCCGGCTCCGTAGTCAGAACCGCCAATTCCACGGCATTCAGGGCATTACGTGCATCACCTTCAGCCATATCTGCAAGAAATACAACTGCCTCATCCGTGATCTCGGCATTGTAGACACCCATTCCCTGTTCCTTATCATATACCGCACGCCGGATCAGTGTCTGAATATTCTCCTCTGTCAGAGGATGAAGCTGAAACACCGTTGAACGGGAAATAAGGGCGCTGTTCACCTCAAAATAAGGATTCTCGGTGGTCGCCCCGATGAGGATCACCGTTCCATCCTCAACATAAGGAAGCAGGAAATCCTGCTGTGCTTTGTTGAATCGATGAATCTCATCCACAAAGAGAATGGTTTTCCTGCCGTACATTCCCAGAGTATTCCGGGCCTCACGGACAACCTCTTCCATATCTTTCTTTCCGGAGGTTGTCGCATTTATTTCTTTAAAGTCTGCCTTCGTCGTATTTGCGATCACATACGCGAGGCTGGTCTTCCCCGTTCCGGGAGGGCCATAGAGGATCACAGAGGAGAGCCGGTCCGCCTCGATCGCACGGGAAAGCAGCTTCCCGGGGCCAAGAATATGCTCCTGCCCCACAACATCCGAAAGCTTCTTCGGGCGAAGCCTCCGTGCCAGAGGCGCTTCCTTCTTCTCATTCTGTCCTCTCATGTAATCAAACAGATCCATATCACTATCCTTCGACCACACCAAGCTTACGAATGATGGAATCAAATTTCATCACATCGATCGGCTTACAGATATAATCATCATAATCCTCACTTGCATATGCAGCATCGAAATCTTCATCCAGTGCACTGATCATGACCACCTTACAACGGGAGATCCTGGGAATTCCAAGCTTCCTCTCCGCATCGCGTATGGACGCAAGTGCCTTATATCCGTCAATCTTCGGCATCATTATATCCAGGCAGACAAGGTCGAAGCAATTTTTCTCGGTTGCAGCAGCAACAAAAGTATCAACCGCCTGAATCCCGTCCGTTGTAAGAACAACCTCTCCGTAACGGGCCAGAAGCTTTGATAAAAACTTTCCGCTTGCCTGATCGTCCTCAGCCACTAAAACCCTCATAAAGCACCTCCGTTTTTCTCAGTCGATATCAGTCGGATCATATGATCAACGAATAAACAGATTTCTTTCCCAAACGCCCTCTTCTGCTTGCCGAAACGTCGTTTCAAACTGGCCGCATGAATATACCCATACACACAGTCGGTAAGATTCTCCGGAAGAAGCTCCGGCTTGATCTCTCCGGCATCCATGGCATCCCTGAACAACTGCGTCAGATACGTCCTGCGGCCGGTAGCACCTTCCACGATCAGTTCTCTGGTAGCAGGGTTGTGAAGCAGCTCTTCATACTGCAGCATCAGGGTCGAGAGTGAATAATAATTCTCGTAATATATTGCGTAATTCTCAACATACGCGCGGATCTTCTCCAGGTGACTGCCTTCCTTTGACTGAATCGTCTTCTGGATTCCTTTGTCAAATCTGAAATAATACTCAACCACATCCACCAAAAGCTCATTTACGTCTCCGTAGAACCGGTATAACAACGGTTCCGACAGATTCGCCTTTGCGGAAATCGTCTTTGTCGTCAGGCTGGAAAGCCCGGAATCACTTATTATTTCAATGGCAGTGGAGATGATTCGATCCTTGGTCGAAATAAAGCTCTCTGTCACTATGTTCCCCCCTTAAATTCTCCGTCGGGGCGCACTACTCCCCTAAATACACACTTCTCCAAATCTATTGTATTCTGAAACAAGGAATTTGTCAATTATTACCGAAAAGGAACTTTGATTCTATGCAGATTCACAAAAAAAGCCCGGCGCAGAACGCCGGGCCTTTTTCGATCAGACTACCGAATTACAGTTACATTGGTTGCCTGAGGACCCTTTTCGCCCTCGGAAACCTCATACTCAACACTCTGTCCTTCTTCCAGAGTCTTAAAGCCTTCCATGTTCAGGCCGGAGAAATGTACAAAAACATCCTTTCCATCCTCACCTGTAATAAATCCATAGCCCTTCTGGTTGTTAAACCACTTAACAGTTCCCTTCGACATCTCAAACTCCTCCGTAAACTACAATAAAATAAGCAGGTCTCATATCTCCTAGTCACCACTTAATTCTATCACAGCTAACAACCATGGTCAAGGGGAATTGTGTAATTTTAAGTATTATACGTAACGACCTATTCGAGAGTATTCTCCAATGAATGCAAAATCTCAAGGCTGTCACTCTCAGGACTGTAGAGATAAAGTGAATCGGAAAGCACCTCCGAACGGTCCAGCATATATGTATTCACCTCCCAGATCAGATTGTCCAGCCTCTCCGGGTCCGGCTCCATACTGACAGGTAAGGCCAGCAACTCATTCACACTGGACGGGATCACATAATAGGCTTCTCCCAGCCTCTCATACAGAGAATGAAGCAAGCCCGGATACAGGATGGCGGCCACTCCCTGCAGCCCATGCTGTGTCCCGATATAATACATGGGATTCGGCATATCACTTACCAACCCGTGTGACATCTCACTTACCACCTCACCCAGGGGATCAAGACGCCCCGGATATCTGCGGATAGTATTCTCCAATGCCGTATCATACAGATCATCAAAGGATCTTCCCCATTCCTCAAGAATGTCGTGTGTAACGGGTATCCTTCCCGTACGTCCGCCACAGGTAACCAGCCATTGCATTACAATTGCCAGATCCAAAAACTCCCTGTGGGGCTGTTCCTTCAATACTTCACTGTTCTTCTCCAGGTTCACCACGTCGAGAATGAGCTTCTCCGGTATCTCCTCCGCCAGAAAGATCGGTTCACCCTCCGGCTCCAGCATATCCAGCGCATAACGGAAATCGGCAGCCAGCCGGTCCGCTACTCTTTCCCAGGTTCCCTTCTGCAGGAAACGGGATGGATCCGGTGGAAGGTATGGCTCTACATAGATACAGGGCGCCATCTCCCTTCCCCGGGGAGACACAGTAATGCCAACCAGAACCCTTCCGTTGTTCCTAGTTGACTCCCTGGCATATACACTCTCAAGATCATAATCCGAGAGCCGCTCTTCAATCATATGCGGCAGCTGCTCCATGGCAAACCGCCTGATACTTTCCTGTTTCTGAAATTCGTCTACGTTCATAAAATCTCCTTTGCTTGAAATCTCATGATCGGTGACGGAAGAAAAAAGATGACCGGCCGGTCAAATAAGGAAATGAAATTGCAACCACCCGTGCGAAGGCGGTTTGAAAAGATACGATTTATACGGAAATGTGCTCCACAGCATCCTGTATGGCACGATAAGAAAAGCCCCTTCTCTGCAGATAGGCAATCAACCTGCGACGTTCCTTCTCATCGGAAGAATCCTTTCCGCGAAGCTTTCGGTATACCAATGACTCCAATGCTTCCTCTTCCGAGAATTCTTCCTCCTGAAGAACTTCCGAAACCAGCGGATCTTCAGGCGTAAGCCGTATACCCTTCTGCCCCAATTCCCGACAGATCAGTCGAACATCCTTGGATGCAAGATTCCGGCGGATATAGGCCCTGGCGTAGCGTTCATCCGAAAGATATCCCGCCTCGCAGAGTCTCCGGATCGTATCCTCAACGTCCTCTCTGTCATAGCCTTTTTTAAGAAGCTTATTCTTAAGGTCGAGAGCGGAATGCTCCGCTCTCGACAGAATATCAAGCGATTTATCCCACGCGGAGATCATACCTCATCCTCCGAACCGTCCTCTGACTGTTCGGGATCCTCGGCAACACCCACGATCACGCGGACCTTATCCTCAACCTCTTTCATTACATCCGGATTATCGGCCAGATACTGCTTGGCATTCTCACGCCCCTGTCCGATCTTCTCACCCAGATAGGAATACCATGCACCGGACTTGACGATAACATCATGCTTGGCTGCCAGGTCTAAGATATCCGCCTCTCGGGAGATTCCCTTGCCGAACATGATATCAAACTCTGCCTCACGGAACGGAGGAGCCACCTTATTCTTAACAACCTTAACACGAACGTGGTTTCCGATCACTTCGCCGTTCTGCTTCAGGGATTCCACTCTGCGGACATCCATACGTACGGATGCATAGAATTTCAGAGCCCGTCCACCGGTAGTGGTCTCCGGATTACCGAACATTACGCCTACCTTCTCACGAAGCTGGTTAATGAAGATGACCACACAGTTGGTCTTATTGATCACAGCCGTCAGCTTACGAAGGGCCTGAGACATAAGGCGCGCGTGAAGACCCACATGGGAATCTCCCATCTCGCCGTCAATCTCCGCCTTGGGAACCAGCGCAGCTACCGAGTCGATAACAACTACATCCATGGCACCCGAGCGCACCATAGTCTCAGTGATCTCCAGTGCCTGTTCACCGTTATCCGGCTGGGATATGTAAAGATTGTCGATATCCACACCGATATTCCTTGCATAGACCGGATCCAGCGCATGCTCTGCGTCAATGAAACCGGCAATGCCACCCATCCTCTGAACCTCAGCAACAACATGAAGGGCCACTGTGGTCTTACCGCTGGACTCCGGTCCGTAGATCTCTATCACACGTCCGCGGGGCATACCGCCAATACCCAAAGCGATATCCAGGCTGAGGGATCCCGTAGGAACCACATCAATATTCATATGGGCATTCTGATCACCCAGCTTCATAACCGAGCCTTTACCGAACTGCTTTTCGATTTGTACAAGTGCAGCATCCAATGCCCTGATCTTATTCTCGTCTGCCATAACAACCTCCTGATTCAAACATATGTTCGTTCTATTGCTTATCCTATAATAATTCTCTGGAAATGTCAACCGAAAAAATAGAAATCTTCAGAAAGTTTTTGAATGAATGATAATTAAGATGATTTGCCGGTACATTATATCATATTTGCTTTTTAAATGCCACTCCATTATAATCTTTTGTGAATAGATCAGAAGTCAGAAAGGAGCCCTGCGCATGTCCGTTCTCGGGATCATAAGTGAATACAATCCCTATCACAGGGGACATGCCCATCTTCTGGACGAGGCCCGGGAGAAAACCGGCGCAGCACAGTCTGTATCCATCATGAGCGGCTGCTTTTCCCAGCAGGGACAGCCCATGATCTGTGATAAATACCTTCGCGCCTCGGCCGCCGCAGCCTCAGGCATCGATCTGGTCTTCGAACTGCCGGTCCTTTTCGCCACCGGAAGCGCCAGAGATTTTGCCGAAGGAGCCGTGGCTCTGCTGTCTGCTCTTCCCTTCATGGAGCATCTTTGCTTCGGCGTTGAGACTCCGGACATTTCCCTCTTCCGGGAGATCGCAGACTGCTGTGTCGAAGAACCCGAGCTGTATCGTACCGTTCTTCAGGAGGAACAAAAGAAGGGACAGAGCTTTCCTTCCGCCAGAGAAGAAGCACTCGCTGCAGTCCTCGGAGAGCGGGTCCGCGAAGCCGTTCGTAAACCGAACAACATCCTGGCACTGGAATATATGACAGCCATAAAACGACTTCACAGTCCGCTGAAGCCATGTCTGATCAGACGTACCGCCGATTATCACAGCGGTTCCGCAGATTCAGCCACAACCATACGAAATCATCTCGCCGGTCTGGTCACCGGTGATGCCGGATCCTGGATCGACCCATATTTGAAGGACGTACTTCCTTCTCCATCCTACGAGAGGTACCGCTCTGCTTCAGGGGGCTTCCTTCTGTCTCCGGAAGGACTCATGCCCTATCTGGCAGCCCGGCTGATGGATCTTCCCGAGGATCTGTCCGGCGGCGAACTTCCCCTGGACATGACAGCTGAGATTTATCACCGTCTGAGAAAGCTCACTCTTCCCATGGACTACACCGACATGATCGACCGACTGAAAAGGAAAAATGAGACGCGGGGCCGCATCACACGCTGCCTGCTGCATCTCATACTGGGAATCTGTGAAAAGGACAGGATCGCTCTTAATAAAACAGCAACAGAGAGTCTCTATCTCAACCTGCTCAGTGCAGCAGAAACAGGGACCTCCCTTCTTCGGGATACAGGCTCACTTTCGGTGATCACCAAGAAATCAGCCTTCCGGCCTGAGGGCCCTGTCACCACCCGTCTCTGGGAGCTGGACTGCCGCGCTGCATTTCTATACAATCAGCTCTACTACGACGCCTTTCGTGTTCAGCTTCCCGCAGAAATGCGCCGAACACCTGTTATCCTGTAACCACACAGCAAAAAAGAAGCCGCATGGCGCCACATTTTCACGGCCTGCCATACGGCTTCTTTTGTCATACATGATCCTGAGGATTACTCATCCAGGAAATCATCATCATCGAAATCTTCGTCATCCGGATCGAATTCCTCATCATCTTCCTCATCCGGATCGAAATCTTCGTCATCATCATAGTCATCATCTGCGGACACGGAACTGATCTTCTGTGCCGCATAATTCGGCTGTGCCTCCGGAATCGGCTGAACCGGTGCCACGCCTGTCAGAAGTCCGATGCTTGCATCAACCTCACTCATGTTGGTTTCAAGTGTGAATACACTGTTCTCCAGGCTGTCAACCAGGTTCTTGTAATTCTCACGGTCTGCCTCGAGAGTTGCAGCGAAGAAGTCTCTCATGTCGGACAGCTTCTGCTTTGTATAGGACATTGCACCGAGACGAACCTCATTTGCCTCTGCGTTTGCATCTGCCAGGATGCGGTCTGCTTCCTGTCTTGCAGCATCCAGGATCTCATTTGCACGGATATTCGCAAGCTCAGTGATATGATTGGTATCCACAAGACGGTTTGCCTCATTTACGGACTCGGAAATGATAGCATCGGAACGGATTCTTGCAGATGCAAGGATCGCCTCCTTGTTGCGCATGATCTTCTTGCAGCGTTCGATCTCGCTGGGAAGCTTCAGCTTCAGTTCGCTGAGCAAGCGCTCCATTTCG
>CADBRW010000044.1 GCA_902797155.1 uncultured Lachnospiraceae bacterium | reverse complement strand
GTGGCCTGCACCAGCACGATGTTGTCAAATTCGTAGGCCTCCGCGAACTCCAGCATGGCGAATTCCGTGGATGCGGTATCGCTGGCGGACTCGGCGGAACGGCCGATGACCACGGCCTTTTGGAACATTTCCCTCTCGGATCCTTCTTTAAAATGTTCCACGGTCTCACGGATGGCGTCGCTGTCGGTTGCGATGTAGACCTTATCGATGTCCCTGCAGCCGCAGGCGGCGCGGACCGTCCAGTAAACCAGGGGGCGGCCGTTGATGGGTTTGATGTTCTTCAGAGGGATTGACTTACTTCCTCCCCGAACGGGGATGTATGCGACATTCATAGAAACCTCCGTCTGTAAAAGACGAATGCCGGAGCTTCCTCTGCAGAAGCCTCCGGCCCATCGCCTTTTCTGTATCAACTAATGCTTACGATATTTCAGCTTGTCACGCTGAACCTGCTCGATGGGGAGGATGTCCTCCGACTTGTAGGTCAGTGCATCGTGTACCGCATTCAGATTTCTTACCAGCTTCCGGATGCCGTCCGGCTCCAGGGATGCTGCATGATCGGTACCCTTCCATGTGCGGTCCAGTGTGTAATGACGCTCGATGTACTCTGCACCCAGGGTGTAGGCTGCCACATCCACGGCGATGCCCAGATGATGGCCGGAGAAGCCGATGGCCTTTACGCGGTGCGCGTACTGCTCCTTCATGCGGTTGATCTCCAGAAGGCAGATGTCCTTGAAGGGCACCGGATATCCGGAGGTGCAGTTGTAAAGGATCAGATCCTTGGCACGGTTGTTCTTCTCAAAAAGCTGAACCACCTGCTCTTCCTCTTCCTTGGTGGTCATACCGAAGGACAGCTGGATCTCGCCCTCGTAGTTATCGCAGAGCCACTGCAGCATTTCAAAATGTGTGTTGCAGGCTGAGGGGATCTTGATGAACTTCGGATTCAGGGAAGTGATCTCCTTTGCGCTGGTCAGGTCCCACACCGATGTGGAATAAATGATCCCGGCCTCCTCGCACCATGCCTTCAGCTGTCTATGCTGGTCCACGTCGAACTCCAGGAACTCGCGGTGCGCGCCGTAGGTGTCACCGTAGGAATTCACCGGATTCGGATGGGGAGCATTGTACTGCTCCGGTGTCAGGAGCTCCTTCGGGCAGCGCTTCTGGAACTTGATGGCATCTGCCTTACAGAAATATGCCGCCGTCTGGATCAGATCCTTGGCGATCTCCATCTGACCCATATGATTGCAACCGGCTTCCGCGATCACAAAGGGTTTCTTATACATATGATTTATCCTCCTTTTCGTTCACCTGCCCGTCTTCGGGAGCAGGATTCCGCCACTATCGTAAATACCTCTACAGATTACCACATTTCCCTGTAAAAAACAACAAAATAAGGCGGAGGAAAGCCGTAGATTCGGCGTTTTTTCCTCTTCCCTCCGGGTGTGCGGGGTGCTATAATATGCTCCGTTATGAAAAAGCGACTTCTGAAAACACTGAAAAATGATCCGATCCTGGTGGTCTCCTTCGTTCTGGCGGCGGTCTCCTGTTTCTTTGTGACCCCGGACCGGGAATACCTCTCCTATCCGGACCTTCGGACCCTGTCCATCCTATTCTCGCTGATGCTGGTGGTGGGGGCACTGGTGCGGATCGGCACATTTGACTTTCTGACAGAGCGGCTGCTCAGCCGGATCCATTCCGAACGGAACGTGACCCTGCTGCTGGTGCTCCTGGCCTTCTTCCTCAGCATGATACTGACCAATGACGTCACCCTGGTGACTCTGGTGCCCTTCGCACTGCTTCTGCTCCGGTCCTTCGGCGACCGGCGGCGCATCGTCTACACTCTGATCCTCATGACCATCGCGGCGAATCTGGGAAGCATGCTGACACCCATCGGAAATCCGCAGAATCTGTACCTGTACAGCAAATACGGCTTCTCCCTGTCGGACTTCACCCTGACCATGCTGCCCTACACCATAGGGTCTCTGGCGCTGCTGGTGATCTGTGTCTTCTTCCTGAACCGGACAGACCATACCATGGACAAGGCTTCCATCAAGCCGGCCCAGGCACCCCCTGTCTCCAGGCTCCTGCTCTACTCGGCACTCTTCATCGTCTGCCTTCTGACGGTGGCCGGAGTCCTGCACTACGGGATCATGCTGGGAATCGTGGTAGTGGTAATGATCCCGGCGGACCGGCGGGCCTTCCTGAAGGTGGACTACGCGCTGCTCTTCACCTTCCTGTTCTTCTTCATTCTCATCGGGAACCTGAAGCGGATCGATGTGATCCAGAACACCCTCAGTACCATCATCGATGCAAATGTCACGGTGACTGCGGTCCTCTCGTCGCAGGTGATCAGCAACGTGCCCGCAGCCATGCTCCTCTCCGCCTTTACGGGCCAGGGCAAGGCCCTGCTGGTAGGCGTAAACCTGGGCGGGCTCGGAACCCTCATCGCCAGCATGGCCAGCCTCATCACCTTCAAATTCTACGCAAAAGAGCGCCGTCCCGGCGAGCATTACCTGCTGAAATTCACGGTATTGAACCTGATCTTCCTTGCAGTACTGCTGACCATGAACCTGTGGGTATAGACCAATGG
>CADBRW010000043.1 GCA_902797155.1 uncultured Lachnospiraceae bacterium | reverse complement strand
TCAATGAAAATGGTGTCATAGCCGTTGATCATGATCTCGGTGATCTCATCATCTGCCAGGATCGTATCCAGGATCCCGTATCCCCGGATGGAATTGAACACCAGGGAACAGAGGTCCACCTGATCGGAGATCCTGAGACTTCTGCCTGCCGTACATTCCCGTACCCTGTCACGGATCTTCTGTTCCAGATCCTCATCCGACAGGCTGTTCAGATCCAGGTTCTCATAGATCCATGCACGGATCTGCTCTGCTACACATTTCTTCTCCTGCTTATCCATACGCTTCTCTCCTTTTTCAGATCCTGTCCCAGACCGTGTTCCTGCTGAATTGCTCTGCGATGGTACGCTGGCCCGCTTCCTTCACTCTGGGGAAGCCTCCGAATTCCGGAAGCCACGGAAGCTTCAGCTTCTCGCCGTCCATACTTCCGAAGCGGTTGTATATGAGAGACAGCTTCGAAACATATGCCTTCTCCCCATTTTGCTGAAGTGCAACGGCATACCGCATTACCTTCAGATTCGAGATCTCACTTCCGTCGGACACCAGCAGCACCCTGTCCGCTGCCGAAAGAAGTGCCTCGCAGCCCGCATCCAGCCCGCAGTCCGTATCAATGACCAGAAGGTCACAGAACCGTCCCTCCTTCAGTGTCTTCAGAAGAACTGTGATATCATCTGCCGTAAGCTCATTCATATCCTGCAGCCGTTCCGTGATTCCGAAATACTGAACACCGGACACATCGTCCCGAAGCAGTTCCCGAAGCTTTACACCCAGATTCCTCCGCATCTTCAGTGCGAAGATCACCTCCGAGAGATTCTGTTGAACCGGACGGATGGCCGCGCCCAATCCGGAGAACCGGGTAAGGTCCAGAAGGATCACCCGTCTGCCTGCCTGTGCAGCATGGATCGCCAGACTCATGGCCATGGTCGAGGTCCCCACTCCGCCTGCCGGTGACAGGAAGACTGCTGTCTGCATGGAGCCGTCTCCCCTTCCGTTTCCCGCCTCGTAGCGGTTCTGCTCCAGGAAGATCCTGCGTGCCGCCTGCAGCAGCTCATCTGCCGGCTGGTACCGGAAGATGGCCGGGCACTCGTCCACCCGCTCAACTCCGTTCACTTCGCAGAGCACGATGGGGAACAGTGCGGCAGGACATGCACCCTTCCGATACATGGTTTCCGAGAGCAGTGCAACTCCCGAACCTACGATGACCGTCTCCCCCACACTGACTGCGAATTCCTCCGACAGATTTGCATTTGCATAATCCATCAGTCTTTCGTTATAGATCGTATCTTCATTGATCAGTACTACATTCAGCTTCATCATCTGTATCTCCTCTCCATTCCTTCTCCGTTACCGGACTGATCTCATTACTATTCTTTATCTTCTCATTTTCTGTTCCCGCCGGGATCCCATCGGAATTCTTTCCGGTGGTCTGACCTGCGGTCACATCCTTTACCTCGGAAGTCTCAGCCTTTTCGGTTCCGTGGTCCGTTCCATGTCTCTGTCTCGCCTTCGCCTGCTGAGTGATCTCCTTAATGTAGCCAAGGTCTTCCTCTGCCACACTTTCAACCTGTACCTGTTCCTCCTGCTTCTTCTCTTTCCCCTTACCGGTGAAGCTGAGCAGCAACGCTGCGATCAGTATCCCGGAAATGAGAACCGGAATGAGCATGTATTTCTCAAATCTTTTCTTCGTTTTCTTATCTTCGGTCCGCACCTTCTTCTCGGTCCGTGCCTTCTTTCCGGCCCGCGCCTTCTTCCCCGGTGTTTCGGTCTTCTGAGCCAACTGAATCGTATATGCCGGTTCTATACTGACCGGTCCCGGGTGTACAGGCTCCGGTGCCGGGGTCACAGGGACGGCCACCGTCTCGCCGCAGATCGGACACTGCATGACATGATCCTCCAGTATGGCTCCGCAATAATGACAATACCGCATGACTTCCTCCCTTCCGCCTGTTTTCGTACACATCACAGGCATGGTCCTCCTTGCTTCATGTTCATTCTCTCACAGCCGGCGGTATCTTTTTCTGCACAAAACGCAAAAGGGGTCAGACCCCATTACAGAATTGTTACATCCTGATGTAACAGTTCTGTAATGGGGTCTGACCCCTTGCATCGTGTATCTACGCTTCGTACTTCTCGCGTACGGCTTTGTATGTTTCGATCATTTTCTCCCGGATGCTCTCGGGCTCCAGCACGATGATGGAGCTTCCGTACCCACGCAGCCAGCTGCGGAAACGGTTTTCTCCGATCAGGTCGTCCTCGTAATAGTAGCAGCCGTCCTCGCCCTTCGTCAGGCGGGATGCACGCTCTCCCAGGTCATGGCAGACCTTGGAGATCACATTTGCCTCATCATAGATCCGAAGCTTCGTATGGAACTCCGCTCCTTCTTCCATGCCCCACATTTTCTCAAATGCGGGAAGCGTGGAAATGTCCGGATCCGGAAGACTTACCAGCGCCTCCTCCATCTCGGTGATCCGTTCCACCCGGAGCTTCAGATGCTTCGTCAGCAGCTCCTGCTCAAGGATCTCCCCCTCTTCGTCCTCCTCCTCACAGAAGGCGATCAGGTAATAGACGTCATCCGGCATACTGTGAACCAGCCGTGCAGGCCGGACCGTCAGCCAGGATTCCTCGCCGTGCTGGGAACGATAGGTGAGCTCCGCTGTCTGCTTCTTCTCGATCATCCGCTCCAGCTCTTCGATGGTCTTCATCTCCCGCTCAGTGTGATAGGGCGCGGTTCCTTTGAAGAGGATGTGGGAATCCGACCGGTCACCCAGCATGGTCCGGTCCAGATTCTTCAGGAAATCCGAAAGGGCCGCCAGCTCGCTCCGGGTCATGGAAATGCCCGTCATTTTCTCCCTGCCCCTCTCATCCGTTTCACTGCCCGCCGGCGTCGGGATCAGGAAGGGAAGCTCATCATAGTCACCCGTTTTCAGCCGGCTGACCAATGTATCCTTGTTCAGCTCCTCGCCCGGCTTCGCAGGCTCCATCAGCTGATCCAGAAGCTCCTCCTGGTCTTCCTCCACCATCTCCTCGTCCAGCTGCAGGACATAATCGGATTTGGTATTCTTCAGGAGGGACGCGATATCCGAGTAGAGCACGGATTTATCCAGCTGAAGGATCTCCTGCAGCTCCGTGATGGTGCGTCCGTATTCACTCATATTGAGCAGCGAGAAGATCGTGCTCATGCGATAGAATTCATCATTCAGAAGTGTGGTTCTGTCCATAGCTTCCTCCCTCAGACTTACAGCGCGTCATAACGTTCCAGTGCACGGTTGGCCGTGAAGAGCATCTTCTCCTTCAGGGATTC
>CADBRW010000042.1 GCA_902797155.1 uncultured Lachnospiraceae bacterium | reverse complement strand
TAGAATAAAGCACCCAGTTCCGAACCTGGGTGCTTTATTGATATACATTATCAAATAAGGTGAGAGAGTTATGAAAAAACTATGGTTATAATATAAACCATAAATATGAACAAAGTATTAACGTATGTGAAACGTTTTGTAAAAAAACAAAGCCCATTTATTTATATAAATGGCAGATTTTTGTGGTTTCCATAAGACCTCAAAATGCCCTCTGACAAAGAGATTTTGGTTTTCATACCTCATGGTTTATGGTATACTGTAGGTTGTTAGTGCAAAGGAGAGAAGCCTATGGGTTTTATTAAGAATTTCAGGCGGGATTTCGCTCAGGCAGTCAATGAACTGCTTCCGGAATCGGATGAGAAGCCTGCAAAAAAGAAGAAGGATGTAAAAAGAGATCAGGAAGTGATCTCTGAAGAGACTCCGACTGCAGAGGAAACGGTAGTCAGAGAGCCTGTGGCTGAGGCGAATGTTCACGAGGCGGTCTCCGAGGCGATCCTGAAGGAAGAAGCGGATCAGCTGAGAGAGGAGATCCTTCAGAACACGGATGAACGTGTTGAACAGATGAACCGTGAGATGGATGAAGAGATCGACCGTATGACGGAGGATGATGCATCCGATGCGGAATATGTGCCGGAAGAGGATGCAGAAAAATCTGAAGTGCCTGAGGAATACGGGGCTGCAGAGGAAGCGGAAGCTTCTCCGGAGTTCGGAGAGGTTGAGGAAGCCGAAGAAACTGAGGAAAGCGATGCTTCTGAGGAGTTCGGTGATCCCGGGGAATACGGGAATGAGGAGGAAGCTGACGATCCGGAGGAGAACGGGATCACAGATGAGTCCGGAATTACCGAAGATACAGAGATGCTTGAGGATTCTCAGGAGGCTGAAGCCGTCGGGGATCCGGAAGAAGCAGAGGATACGGAAGATGCAGATCATCCCGAAGATCGCGAGGATCCTGTGACGGATACAGAGCGGGATGAGGAAGAGGAAACAGAAAGTGAGGTGAATCGCTTGGCAGAACTGGAAGCACAGGCAGGATTGGATGAGCCGTTGGCCGGACTGGCGGCGGATTGTACCTATATTACGGCAAAAACCACGATCCGTGGAGACATCGAGACCGAAGGAGACATCGACCTCATCGGTACGGTAAAGGGAAATGTGAAGTGTCTCGGAAAGCTGATCGTGGGAGGAACCGTTTCCGGTGATATCGAAACCGGAGAGCTTTACGCAAATCAGGCGAAGATCGAAGGTAAGATCTCTGCAACCGACAGTGTGAAGATCGGTGTGGGATCCGTGATCATCGGCAACATCACGGGAGCATCTGCGGTGATCGCAGGCGCTGTCCAGGGGGATATCGATATCCAGGGTTCCGTGATCGTGGATTCCTCCGCGGTGATCGTCGGAAATATCAAGTCCAAGTCGGTTCAGATCAACAACGGCGCCATCATTGAAGGCTTCTGCTCCCAGAGCTATCTGGACGTGGATGTGAAGAAGTACTTCAACACGGGAGATGAGGCGGAGGAGCCTGCGGATTCCGATGTGGAGGAGCTGATGCCGGAGAATACTTCGGATGCCGGGGATAAGGCCGGGGATGCGGAGAAGACGGAAGAGGCGGAAGAGAAGGATGAAAAGGAAGAAACAAAGGATTCTTCCGGTTCAAACCATAACAGAAACAATAACCGTAAGGGCAGAAAATAATAATACCGGAAAGGGAAGAATAGAAAATGGGACTTAAGAGAGTAGTACTCAAGCTGTCCGGCGAGGCACTTGCCGGCGAGAAGAAGACAGGCTTCTCCGAGGAAGTGGTCAAGGATGTGGCAGCACAGGTAAAGAAGGTCCTGGATCTTGGGATCCAGGTGGGAGTAGTCATCGGAGGCGGTAATTTCTGGAGAGGAAGAACCTCCGAAGGCATGGACCGTGTGAAGGCCGACCAGATCGGAATGCTGGCAACCATTATGAACTGCATCTATACGGCGGACTTCTTCCGCCAGGCAGGGATCACCTGTCATGTCATGACTCCCTTTATCATGGGAAATGTGACAGAGCAGTTTGTCCGTGACAAGGCAGTGGAGTATCTGGAGCAGGGACACGTGGTGTTCTTCGCAGGCGGTACAGGCCATCCTTACTTCTCGACGGATATGGCAGTTGTACTCCGTGCGGTTGAGATCGGTGCAGATGCCATCCTGGCTGCAAAGGCCATCGACGGCGTATACACCGCGGATCCGAAGGTGGATCCCACGGCAACGAAGATCGATAAGATGTCCATGCAGGAGATCGTGGATAAGAAGCTGGGCGTGATCGATCTTGCATCCGCCGTATTGGCCATGGAGAATCATATGCCCATGCGCCTTTTCGGGCTTGCAGGCGAGGACAGTATCGTGCGTGCCATCAACGGACCCTTCACGGGAACAGAGATCACCGCGTAACTGACAGAGATACATAAAACATTTTAACGTACATTATTCTGAGCGAAGCGAAGAATCAAAAAAGGGAGGTTACAATTATGGCTGACTATGAGGAGAAGATGCAGAAGGCGATTGACAATCTGGAGGCGGAATACAGTACCATCCGTGCAGGCCGTGCGAATCCGCACATCCTGGATAAGATCAAGGTGGATTATTACGGAACTCCTACAGGAATGCAGGGCGTTGCAAATGTAACGGTTCCGGAGGCACAGACACTTATGATCACACCCTGGGAGCCGAAGATGGTAAAGGAGATCGAGAAGGCCATCCTGACCTCGGATCTGGGCCTCAATCCCAGCAATGACGGAAAGAGTGTCATTCTGCATTTCCCCAAGCTGACGGAGGAACGCCGTAAGGAACTGGCGAAGGAGATCAAGAAGAAAGGTGAGGCTGCAAAGGTTGCAGTACGAAACATCCGCCGTGATGCCAATGATGCCGTAAAGAAGCAGAGCAAGGCCGGTGAGATTTCC
>CADBRW010000041.1 GCA_902797155.1 uncultured Lachnospiraceae bacterium | reverse complement strand
TCTTTTGAGGTCGGCATCGTAGGGGAGAGCGGCCACATATGACTCCTGATGGCCCGGATGCTCTTCGGATCGATGTCGTGCCAAAGCTTCTTTGCCGTTACCGTTGATTCCTGAGGATGACGGTATCCGCACTCGAAGTTGTTCTTATATTTCTCATAACGTCCGAGGATCCCCAGATCATGTAACAGGGAGATACGGACGATCTTTCTTTCGTCGATATGAATTCCGGCCTTGCTGATCACATTACACATCGTAAGTCCGGCTCTGGCTGTGTGGATGGAATGATCACCGACAGATGAGCGATGATGATGTGTCTGAGCTAAAGCAACCTTAAACTCTTCGGAATCCAGAATATCACTGCCAAATCTTTTGATCAGAACATCATTTTCGCGGTTTCGCTGCGCTTTTCTTCTCAATATCGGAGTCTCCTTTCGGCCTTGGCCAATCACATAGGATGATTCACAACAAGCCCATAATAGTATATCTTTCGGAATTTTGCAACAGTTTATTTTTGAAATTCCTGTGTTATAATAAGTTAAGGGTGCCCGCGAAGAGGGGATTTTGACTATTTTTCGAAAAGGGAGGCAGGGGGTTATTATGGAAAAATACACGGATTTGGAACAGGTGCTGCAGGATTCGTCACTTGCGCTTATCACCGACAGTATTACCACACAGAGGGAGCTTGGCAGGGCTTATGTCCGGTACAGGGTGCTTTCGAAACGGCAGAAGCGTTTCTCCGACTATTATTCAAATGTGTTCTTCGGCCACAGTGTTCCGGAAATGTATGTCTTCATGAAGGAGAAGCTGGAAGCAGACAATTACAGCTTTAAGGAATGGCAGCTGCCAAATGAGAAGCTCATGCTTTCAGAGCCTGACCTTTACTACAAAGAGGAGAGCTTCAATTCGGGGGATACCAATATCTGCTTCATCCTGGGTCATTCCGGGAGTGGAAAATCCATGATGGCAAGAACTCTTGAGGGAGAGGATATCGATCATATCGAGTTGGATGACCTGCTTCTCACCAAGGACCATTTCACAATGGATGAGCTGAAGGACTATTCCGACATGTTCTACAGTTTCTTCAACGGCGAAGGCGCGAAGTATTATATCGGCGTGGAAGAAAGAGAGAGTATTCCGAAGGAAGACTATGAGGATAAGGTTTTCATTGACTTTGTCAGGTTTGCGATGGAGTATTCCAAACAGCATAAGGATAAGAAATATATCATCGACGGAATCTGGATCTACCTCTATTTCGATGATCCCTCCGTATTTGAAGATTATGCGGTATTCATCAAGGGAACCTCTTTCCTGAAATCCAAGATCCGAACGGTGAAGAGGGAAAGACAGAGAGATAAGGAAACTCTGCAGGCCAGAAGGCAGATGTTCGGAAGAGAGGTGCGGAACTATCTTCTGGATGAGGATAAGATCAACCGCTACCGTCTCTACTTCGGAAATCATGAAGACACCGTGCTCAGAGCAGAGACAAATGAAGCGGCAAAAAAGGATGAGACGGTGGTAAACGAGCTGAAACGTATTAACGAATGTTTTGTAGATGGTGATGCTGACGGGATCGACGAGATCCTGAAAAGAGCTGAGACTGACAGGGAATTGTCCAACTGGAACAGATTAAGGATCATCAATGAATGCAAAGCGGCGTTGTACGAGCTTCGTAAAAATGCTGACTGACCTAAAGGATACATTGAAAGGTTATTGTATGAGTGAAACCAGGAAACGCGGCCTGTTAGAGATGAGCATCTACACAGTGAAAATACTGATGTTTATCCTGCTGGGCTTTAATGCTTTTGTTTTTATATATTTCGGTGTGATCAACAGGGGTAATGTGATCGAAAGCGAACCGGTCCGGGCGGTGAAGGAATGGACCCTGAACTACGGGGAGGACGGCGATCAGACACTCCGGTCAGTGCTCCCTAAGGATGTGATGGACAATGAGTATATCTTCCTGGAAACAAGGAATGATGTCTTTGTCTATATCAACGGTGAGCTGAGGAAGGATTTCGTCGAGGACCGGGATGTAAATATCCCCGGCGGTTCCTTCAGGCGCTTCTTGATGTCTGTTCCGCTTTCGGAAGCAGATTCGGGTGCAGAGGTCATGATCGTGAGGATATCGCCTCAGGAAATCGATAAGGAGATTCCGGAGGTCTATGTCGGCACGCGCTCAGGGATCACGAGCTACCTCATGAAAACCATAGGCGTATCATTTGTCCTTGCATTCATCGTGCTGATCTTCTCCTTTGCGGCCTTTGTCGTGAGTATCGTGCTGCGTTTCTGGTACAAAAAGGTGGACATGATGTACGGGGCTTTGGGTATTTTTTTCATAGCCGCGTGGGTCATTACGGACTCCTACCTGTTCCCCTTTGTCTTCGGGGTCTATCATGTGAACGGACTTCTGAACTACATGTTCAGCCTGTTGATGCCTCTGCCACTGGTGATCTATCTGTCATCACTGCAGCACGGAAGGTATAAGAAGATCGTGTCCGTTGTGATGCTGCTCTCACTTCTGAATGCGGTGGTCTGGCCGGTTCTGCATTTTACAGGGTTGGTACCCTTTGACGATGTGCGAACCATAGCAAATGTGGTGCTGGTGGTTCTTGCCTTGGCAGGTCTTATCCTCCTGATCGTGGATGGGATCCGGGGAAAGGCGGCATCGTATCGCAGTACATTCATAGGTTTTCTGGGCTTCCTGGTAGGGTGTCTGGTGGAGCTGTCCCTTATTTTCCTGTCCACGGACGGAAATGAATCGATCCCCATGGTATTCGGTCTTGGGTTCTTCCTGACCTTCATCGTGGTTCAGCAGGTTCATGACCTTCGGAAGATCAACATGGAACGCCAGCGGGCCATCGATACTTCCGAGGCCAAGACACGGTTCCTGGCCAGTATGTCTCACGAGATCCGGACGCCCATCAATGCCATTCTGGGTATGAATGAGATGATACTCCGGGAGAACGATGACAGGACCATCGATGAATACGCCAGAAATATCAAGACCTCCGGCAAGATGCTTCTTATGCTGGTGAATGATGTCCTTGATTTTACCAAGATCGAGGCGGGAAAGCTGGAGATCAGGGAGGAGCCCTTCCTGATGTCGGATCTTCTGTATGATGTTACGTCCCTCATTAAGGAGCGGGCGGAAGAGAAGCATCTGGAGCTGGAGACCGAGATCACGGGAGAGATCCCGAAGGAGCTGGTAGGTGATGAGTTCAGGATCCGCCAGATCCTGATCAATCTGATGAGTAATGCCGTAAAATATACGGAGAAGGGAACCGTGACCCTTCAGGTGGGCGGAAGCTGCAGCGAGGACATCTGTCATCTTGAGCTGTGCGTTAAGGACACCGGGAAGGGGATCCCCAAGGAGGATCAGGAGCATCTGTTTGAGGCGTTCCAGAGAGCGGATGTAAAGACAAATGCGAATATCGAAGGCGCGGGACTGGGCCTTGCCATCGTGAAGAGTATCGTTGACTCCATGAACGGTGAGGTTGGGGTCCTGAGTGAGTACGGAACAGGATCGGAGTTCCGGGTGAAGCTTCCGGTGAAGTACACATCGAAGGAACCTCTGGAAACTGACTTCATGGAACGGAGGGCCGGACAGCCGGAGAACGCCGGAGTTTCCGGTTTCTCTGCTCCGGATGCAAAGATCCTGGCTGTGGATGATAACCAGTCGAATCTTACCATCGTAAAGCTGTTCCTGAAGCGAAACGGTATCGTGCCCGACCTCTGCAGTTCGGGGGAGCGCGCCGCATCGCTGTGCAGAGAGAAGAAGTATGACCTCATCCTTCTGGATCATATGATGCCGGAACCGGACGGGATCGAGACCCTTCACATCATTCGAAATGATGTGGCATCTCTTAACAGAGATACGAAAGCCGTTGTCCTCACTGCAAATGCGGTGGCAGGAAGCAGGAAGATGTATCTGGATGAAGGCTTTGACGATTATCTGACGAAGCCTCTGGATTCCACTGTGCTGGAGGAGACGGTGAAGCGCATGCTTCCGAAGGAGAAGGTGACTCTTTCGTCCTCCCAGTCAGCGGATGATGGGAAGACGCCGGACAGTGACCGTTTTTCCGCTCTGGAAGGCTTTGATTATGAAACGGCGCTTACCTACTGCGGCGATGAAGAGGAATTCCTTCTGGAGATCATGGGGGATATCGCAAGGGAGTGTCCGGAACGGGCGGACAGAATGAGAAAAAGCCTTGAAGCAAAGGACATGCGGGCCTATGCGGTGGATGCACATTCCATAAAGAGCTCCATGGCCACCATCGGTCTGAAGGACTTCAGTGAACGGGCAAAGAAGCATGAGTTTGCTGCTAAGGACAATGATACTGCTTACGTCTATGGAGATGCGGAGTCGTTTATCAGTGATTACACAGCTCTGTGTGAGAATATCGCAAAGATTGCGGATATCAAAGGAGAATAAAATTAAGGGTGTTATTATGAGAAAGAAACAGGGAACAGGAATACGAAAGTGGAAACGAAGATGCATAGCGGCCGTGCTTGCCGCATTTTCCGTGCTGGGTGCGGTTCAGCCCATGAGAGTCCATGCAGCAGAGGGGGATGGGGCTTCGGATCAGAAGACTGCAGAGGAGATCCTGGCATCCATGACGACCGAGGATAAGATCACGCAGATGATGATGGTAGCTCCGCGCTGGTACTATGACAGTGAAGGGGAAAAGCATGATGTCACGGTCCTTACGGATGAGCTGACGCAGTATCTGGAGACTCACCATTTCGGAGGGGTGCTCCTGTTTTCACAGAATACCGACAGTACAGAGCAGACGGTACGTCTCATCGATTCCATGCAGAAGGCGAATGCTTCCGGTGCTGCCGCCACACAGCTGCTGATCGGTATAGATCAGGAGGGTGGAAATGTTACCCGTCTGAATGAATGTGTACAGGGTCCGGGGAATATGGCGCTTGCGGCAACGGGTTCGGAAGAGGATGTGACTACGATCTATTCCATCATCGGTTCGGAATTGGAGGCGCTTGGGATAAATGTGAATTTCTGCCCGGATGCGGATGTGAACAGCAATCCGGCCAATCCCATCATCGGTGTCCGCTCCTTCTCGGATGATGTGGATGTCGTGTCCGGGTATGCAAAGCTTTCGCTCTCTGCATTACAGAATGCGGATGTGATCGCCTGTCCGAAACATTTTCCCGGTCATGGAGATACGGATAAGGACAGTCATTCGGGACTTCCCCGTATCGATAAGAGCTACGACGAGATCCGAAAGATGGAGCTTCTTCCGTTCCGGGCCTGTATCGATTCGGGCACCGAGATGATCATGACGGCGCACATCCAGTATCCGCAGATCGAGGAAGCTACCTACACGTCGAAAAAGGACACAAAGGAAGTCTTTCTTCCGGCAACGCTCTCGGAGACCATCATTTCCGGGATCCTCCGCGGAGATATGGGATATCAGGGAGTTGTGGTTACGGATGCGCTGGATATGGATGCCATCACGGAACATTTTCGACCTTTGGATGCCATGGAACTGGCGATCCGTGCAGGTGTGGACATCCTGCTGGTTCCGGGAGATCTCTCCACAACGAAGGGAATGACGGAGCTTTCTTCAAATATCACTTCGCTTGCTGCGAAGGTGGATGCCGATGCGACCCTGGCGGCGAAGGTGGATGCATCGGTTCTCCGGATCCTGAAGCTGAAGGCAGGTAAGGATCTTCTGTCTGCCTATGACGGAAGCAGGACCGAGGACCGGGTTGCCGTGGCAAAGCAGGTCGTCAGCACCAGGGCAAACCACGAGAAGGAATGGGATATCACCCTGCGTTCGCTGACAATGGTGAAGAATGAGAATAACACCCTTCCGCTGGTAAGGGAAGGGGAGAAGACGGTGATCCTGACGGCGTACACCGATGAACCGCTTCCCATGAATTATGCGGTGGAGGTTCTGCAGGAGGCGAATAAGCTTCCGAAGGGTGCAACCTATGAGATTCATTGCTTTCAGGGGCTGACGGCTCCGGAGAACCGGCAGGAGGTTTTGGGCTGGATCGAAGGTGCGGACAATGTGGTCGCGATTTCCGAGATGGGAAGCGCAGCATTTCTCACGGGGAATTCCGCGGGCCTGCTGGACGATCTTTTGGAGAAGACCCATGCTCAGGGTGGAAGGTTCATCCTGATGAGCGTATCTCTTCCCTATGATGTAGCCAGATTCCAGAAAGCGGATGCCATTATGATCACCTACGGTGCACGTTCCATGAATATGGATCCCAGAGAAGATACGGAGCCCATGAAACGCTATGGCCCGAATATGGCAGCGGGACTCTACATGATGCTTCAGGAAGATGTGAAGCCGGTGGGTAAACTTCCGGTGAATCTGCCGAAGCTGAATGCCGAAGGAAACGGTTATTCCGCTGAGATCCTATATCCCCGGGGAACCGGACTTACCTATGAAAAAGCGGATCCGCAGCCGGTCCCGCAACCTCAGCCTGCGCCGCAGCCTGAGAAGAAGTACTCATATGAGTGGGTAGACGGTAAATGGTATGACAAGGACGGAACGCAGGCCTATCAGCCTACCGGAGCATGGAAGACGAATAAGAAGGGAACCTGGTACCAGGATACCAAGGGATGGTATCCGAGAAATCAGTGGCAGACCATCGACGGAAAGAAGTACTACTTCGGAAAAGACGGATATTTGGAGAAGAATGCTTACCGAAAAGGAAAGTATCTTGGGGCAGACGGAGCGTGGGATGGAAAGAAAGCCGTATCCGGATGGAAGCAGGACGGTACCGGATGGTGGTATGCCCTTTCCGACAGTACCTATCTCAAGAACTGCTGGAAGCTGATCGACGGAAAGTGGTACCATTTTAACAGCAAAGGCTATGCCGCACAGAATGAGTTCGTTCAGGGCTGGTGGGTGAGAAGGGACTGCGCCCAGACGGATACCACGAGGTACAGCTGGCATAAGACGGCGAAGGGCTGGTGGTTCGGTGTGAAGAATGGTTGGTATGCAAGGAGTGCTTCCTACACGATTAACGGAAAGCAGTACCGCTTTGACAGAGAAGGTTACTGTCTGAATCCATAGCATCCGCTCGGTTCAGCTTTTATTTACAGACTATCGGAATTATGATAAAATATTCACATATAGACGAATTTATGGGCATACGCTGCATCGATATCGATTGAATCACTCATTTAGCGCTCAATCAGTTATATAAAGGTGTTGTGGTTAGTGTGAAAAATGATGGAACCGTCGGGAATGGTGGGCATGGTGTGTCTGCCATGCCCGGCGGTTTCTTTTAGCGACGAATAATGATCCGGAGGTGTATGGGGTGCGGGAACACAGATACATAAAGAGACTGATCATGATCCTCCTGTTTGCTGCATTTCTGATAAATGCGGCGATTCCGTCTGCGGTTTTTGCGGAGGAACAGGAGCAGGAGAAGGAACAGAAGGTGGTACGTGTCGGCTGGTATGACTCTAACTTCTGTTATTATGATGATTTCGGAAGACGCTGCGGTATCGACTATGAATACCAGCAGAAGATCTCTGCCTACACCGGCTGGACCTATGAGTACGTGGAGGGCAGCTGGCCGGAGCTGCTGCAGAAGCTGAAGGACGGGGAGATCGACCTGCTGAGTGATGTGTCCTATAAGCCGGAGCGTGAGGAATTCATGCTGTATCCTGATCTGCCCATGGGTACGGAGTCGTATTATATCTATATCTCCATCAACAATCGCGAGATCACTGCGGAGAACCCCGCGTCCCTGAACGGGAAAAAGATCGGCGTCAACAAGGACAGTATCCAGGAGACATTCCTGAAGGAATGGGCGGAAAAGAACGGAGCGGCGATAAATATCGTTCCGCTGGTTGTGGATGAAAATGAATCCATGAGCATGGTCCGGGACGGAAAACTGGACGGGTATGCTGCGGTCTATACCATGAGTGCAGAGGAGAAGACCGTTCCCATCTGCAGGATCGGCGGATCGGATTATTTCTATGCAGTAAGTAAGAAACGGCAGGATCTTCTGGTGGATCTGAATATGGCACTGGCCGGGATTCAGGATGAGGATCCGTATTTCAGTGAGAAGATCTCCGAAGAGCGTTTGTATGAGAGGAAAACAAATGCGGTGCTGATGCCGAGCCAGGAGGACTGGCTGAAGAACCATGGCAAGATTCGCATCGGATACAGGGATAATTATCTTCCCTTCTGTCAGAAGGATGAGGAGACCGGGGAACTGACCGGTGCCCTGAAGGATTATCTGGCCCATATGGAAAATGATATGGGAAGTGGGAATCTGTCCTTTGAAGCGGTACCCTATGCTTCGACGGAGGCGGCTCTTGAGGCGATGAAGGCGGGGGAGGTCGATGCGGTCTTTCCGGTATATCTGCATCCCTATGACGCAGACCAGATGGATATCCGTCTGACGGGTCCGGCGATGAAGACAGAGATGAATGTTGTCATGCGGAGTTCGGGGAATCAGGATCTTTCCAAGGAGAGTGCGGTTACCTTTGCTGTGGATAAGGGCAACCTGAACAACGACACATTTATCATGGCAGAATATCCGAAAGCCAAAAGAAAGACCTTCAGTGACAAGGAGGCCTGTTATAAGGCCGTGGCTGACGGTGAGGCGGATTGTGCCCTTGTCAGCAGCTACAGAGTCTCCTTCATGGAGGAAGCATTAAATGATAATAATCTCTACATGGTTCCCACAGGAGAATCCATCCCCCTTTCCTTTGCGGTGGGCAAGGAGAATTCGGAGCTGTATTTCCTCCTGAATAAGGCGTCGATCATGATTGAGAGCGAGGATGTGGATGCTTCGCTTGTATCTTATATGCACACGGAGAAGAAGGTGTCCTTTATCCAGTTCCTGAAGGATAACTGGCTCATCGTTGTTGCTGCCCTTACGGTGGTTTTTGCCATCGTTATCTTCCTGCTCTCACAGAAAATGCGGGCGGAGCGGGTTGCCAGCAGACAGAGACGGCTTCTGGAGGAGGCCGCCGAGGTTGAGGAGCTGAAGCAGACCATTACTTCGCTTCTGGATAATATGCCGGGTATGAATTTCACCAAGGATGCGGAGACCGGCGAGTATCTGGCCTGCAATCAGGAATTTGCTGAATATGCACATAAGAAGAATCCTGCCGAAGTGGTGGGACATACACCTGAGGAGCTCTTTGATGCCGAAACGGCGAAGCGGTTCATAGAGGATGATAAGGTGGCTCTGTCCATGGACGAGCCTTATATCTTCTTCGAGGATATGGCCGATTCTGACGGAACAAAACGCCAGGTCAAGACGACCAAGCTGAAGTATACGGATGCCAACGGACGCCTGTGCGTTCTTGGTATGTACCAGGATGTTTCCGATACGTTCCGGATCTCCAGAGGAAGTGTGGATTCCAAGGAATCCTATGAGAAGGCACGGAATTCCGGAATCATTTTCTCGCATATCGCGCAGACTCTGGCCAAGGGTTATATGGATCTCTATTATATCGATGTGAACACAGAGGAGTTCGTGGAGTATCGTACGGATGCGGAAAGCGGAGTCCTTACCGAAAGACGGCGCGGCTGGCATTTCTTTGAGGAGTGCCTGGATGTGGCTGATGAATTCGTATATCCCGAAGACCAGGATGAGGTCAAGAGTTCCCTCGACCGTAAGACACTTGTGGCTGCACTGGATCAGAATAATACATTCTCCATGACCTTCCGTCTGAAGAGGGAACCGGATCCGGCGTATGTCAGCATGACCATCACCCGTATGCAGGATGATGACCGCTACATGATCCTTGGTGTCACCGATGTGGATGAAGAGGTGAAGCAGAGAAATGCGGCGCAGAAGATGCTGGAGGAGCAGGTTGCGTACAACCGTATCAGCGCACTGGCCGGAGATTTCCTCTCTATCGATGTTGTGGATCCTGAGACAGGGGAATATCGGGAATTCAGTGCCACGTCAAGCCTTGACACCATAGACCGGTCTCCCGAGGGTGATGATTTCTTCGACGATGCCAGAGAGCAGGTCATCGCCACCGTTTATCCGGAGGACCGTGAACGCTTCCTTTCCATGCTTACGAAGAAAAATGTTCTCACGGAGGTTAAGCAGAACGGTATCTTCACCCTGAGCTATCGCCTGATGCTGGAAGGGGAACCCCGCTATGTTCAGCTGAAGGCCGCAATGGTGGAGGAGAAGGAAGGTGCCCGTCTCATCATCGGTGTCAATGACATTGATGCCCAGGTACGTCAGGAGGAGGAGTACAGCAGACGTCTGGCACAGGCAAGGATCGAGGCAAATATCGATGCCCTGACCGGTGTCAAGAACCGGAATGCGTATCGTGTATATGAGGAGCGGCTGAACGCGCAGATCGAGATGGACCGTGCTCCGGCATTTGCCATCACGATCCTGGATGTAAACGACCTTAAGAAGGTAAATGATAATGAAGGACATAAGGCAGGAGACCAGTATCTACGGGATGCCTGCAAGATCATCTGTACAATCTTCAAGCGCAGCCCGGTATTCCGTGTGGGCGGTGATGAATTTGCGGTTCTCTCCCAGGGAGATGATTATGAGCGCCTGGATGAGCTGATCGAACAGATGAATGAGCATAACAGGGATGCGGTTGACCATGGAGGAATCGTCATCGCCCTTGGTATGGCAAGATATGAACGTGATTCCAAGGTCGCTCCCGTATATGAACGGGCTGACCAGAGAATGTATGACAATAAGAGTGATCTGAAAGCAAGAAAGAAGCAAAAAGGATAAAGCGAAAAGGATAAATCGTCTATGTATTATTCCGCGATCGGCATTCTGGCCGTTCTGATACTCTTCATAGTGAACTGGGATATCCTGCACGGTTTCAGGGTTTCTTTCGAGAAACCTGCCTGGAATGTGTACAGGCTATTCCTGTTTACTGTTTTGGTGTATTATCTCACGGATATCCTGTGGGGCATACTGGAGGATCAGAAGCTGGCTTCGGCGCTTTTTGCCGATACGACGGTCTATTTCATGGCGATGGGAGCGGGAATCTCCTTCTGGGCCGAGTATACCGTAGCATACCTGGAGGATAAAAGTGCCTTCGGACGGTTCCTGGTGTACGGCGGACGTGTTATCGCAGGGGTGATCGCAGCCCTTGCGGTGGTGAATATTTTTACACCGATACTCTTTACGGTGGACAAGGACTGTACGTACACTGCCCTTTCGATGCGCTATGTCATGCTGGGCTGCCAGATCCTGTTTTTGATCATCATTTCCGTATATGCGCTTTCATCCATGATCCGTCAGGGAAGCAGGGTGGAAAGACCTGTCCGATACAGGATCCTGGCCTCCTTTGGTATCATCATGGCCATCTGTCTCTTCGCTCAGCTCTGGTTTCCGTACCTTCCGCTCTATTCCATCGCATATATGCTGGGAACTACACTGCTGCACGCCTTTGTCGTAAATGACGAAAAGGAGGAATTGAAGCAGAGTCTGAAGGCGACAAAGAAGATCGAAGAACTGAGGGACCGGTTTGCAGCCCTGCTGGATAATATGCCGGGAATGACATTTACGAAGGATGCGAAAACCGGGGTATATCTTGCCTGTAACCAGGCCTTGGCCGAGTATGCGCATAAGGAGAATCCTGCGGGTGTTGTGGGATTGACGGACGCCGAGATCTTTGATCCGGAGACTGCGGCACATTTTTCTGAGGATGATAAGATCGCCCTTTCCCTCAGCAAGCCATATATCTTTTTTGAAGATGTTCCGGATGCTGCAGGAAACCGGAAACAGTTGCAGACCACGAAGCTAAAATATACGGATACCACAGGACGTCTCTGTGTTCTGGGCATATGTCAGGATGTGACGGAAATGGTGAGCATCCAGCATGAACATGCCATGACGAAGGAGGCCTATGAGAGCGCTGTCAGCTCCGGTGTCATGTATATACACATCGCTCAGACTCTGGCCCGTGATTATACGGATCTGTATTACGTTAATGAAAATACGGAGGAGTTCATCGAGTATCGGAAGAGTGAGGGGAGCAGTGCGCTTTCCGAGGTTCGCCGTGGCTGGCATTTCTTCAGTGACTGCAAGATGGAGATGGCAGAGAATGTTTTTTCGGAGGACCGTGAGACCTTCCTGCAGGCCATGAACCGGAAGAATCTGATGAAGGCACTTGACCTGAAGGATACCTTTGCGATCACATACCGACAGGTGGAGAAGAGCGCACCGGTTTACATGAACATGAAGATTTCCCGCATGAGTGCGGATGAGGGCAGCGATCCCTACATCATTTTCGGTCAGAAAAATGTTGATGCGGAGATGCGTGAGACAGTGGCCAAGAGTGAGGCTCTGGCGGAGGCACTGACCTCGGCGGAGGCGGCAAATAAGGCCAAGACCACTTTCCTCTCCGGCATGAGCCACGAGATCCGCTCACCACTTAATGCCATCATCGGACTGGATACACTGGCTCTGAAGAATGAAAATGTGGATACGCCGACCCGGGAGTACCTGGAGAAGATCGGAAAAAGTGCGCAGCATTTGTTGTCCATCATAAATGATATTCTTGATATGAGCCGCATCGAATCCGGAAGGGTGCTCCTGCAGAAGGAAAAGTTCTCCTTCAGTGCCATGATGGAGCAGATCAACACCATGGTCATGTCACAGTGCCATGACAAGGGCCTTAGCTATGAGTGCCGTATGCTGAACCAGGTGGATGACAGCTACTTCGGTGATGAAGTGAAGCTGAAGGAGCTGTTGCTGAATATTCTGTCGAATGCCATCAAGTTCACGGAGGCTCCCGGAAGTATCACCTTCACGGTGGAGAAGACGGCGGAGCTTGAAGATAATTCCACCCTTTGTTTCCGTATCAAAGATACGGGAATCGGTATGGAGAAGGAATACATTCCCCGGATCTTTGATGTCTTTTCCCAGGAGAATACCGCAAACCGGACGAAGTTCGGAAGCAGTGGTCTGGGCCTGGCCATCACGAAACGCATCGTGGAAATGATGAACGGTTCCATCGGCGTCGAATCCGAAAAGGGTGTCGGAACGGAATTCAGCGTGACGGTGACACTTCGAAACTGCGATCAGATGGGAGAGGATAAGACCGGAGAGATCGATCTTCATGCCATGTACGTTCTTGTGGTGGATGACGATCCCGTCGAAGCGGAGCATGCCAGAATGGTACTGGAGGAAGTGGGGATCCGGGCGGATTTCTGCACCAACGGTCAGGAAGCACTGCGGAAAATGGAGGTTCAGCACGCAAAGCACAGGCCCTTCAATATGGTGCTTATGGACTGGAATATGCCCGGCATGAGCGGTCCGGAAACGTCCGAAGAGATCAGCAAGCGGTATGAGGGTGAGAGTACCATTGTCGCCCTGACGGCGTATAACTGGGACGATATTCAGGTAGAGGCGGAGCGTGTCGGTGTGCACAACTTCCTTGCCAAGCCGCTGTACGCCGGCAATATCATCGAAAGTGTTGAGCGCATTGCACGCCGGAGCAATATGAATATCTTCAAGGAGAAGAAGAAGGCGAAGCTGGCTGGACGCCGTATCCTTCTGGCGGAGGATCAGGAGCTGAATGCGGAGATCCTGACGGATATCCTTGATATGGAGAGCATCAAGGTTGACCATGCCTGGAACGGCAGGGAGGCCATAGATCTTTTCGAAAAGAGTACGGCCGGTATCTATGCGGCGATCCTGATGGATGTGCGTATGCCGGAAATGGACGGATTGGAGGCTGCTGCTGCTATTCGCGCCATGGATCGGGAGGATGCGAAGCGGATCCCCATCATCGCGCTTACGGGCAATACCTTTGATGAGGACGTTCAGAGCTCCATTCAGGCAGGAATGAACGCCCACCTCACCAAGCCAATCGACTCGGACCATCTGCTCCGGATACTTGGCGAGCTGATCTACGAGGCAGAGGAATCCCTGTGATCTCGGTTTAAGGGATGAAGATTTGGAAGGGAAGACAGACGTGAAGGAAGCCGCAGTAGAAATAACGGAATTAAATGCAATACAGGAACCGGCGGTCAGAGTATGGAAGCTTATCCTTCTGCTGACCGCTCTCTTTGTGGTCACTTTCTTTCTCACAGGGGTGCTTTGGGCGCTTACCTCCTGGAGTGAGATCACTACCGATGAGCTGCTCTGGCATCTGAAGATGTCCATGAAGGGAGCAGACCCGGATCTGGTGGCGGAGTTCATTCTTATCACGGTGGGCAGCGCCACACTTGTGACAGGGGGAGCCTGCCTGCTTATGCTGATGCTCCGGCGGCGGGACAGAAAGCTGGAGAGGCGCACCTTCCGTATCCTTCGGTTCACCACCGTCGGTGCGCTGGTATTTACCCTGGCTGCTGCATGGTTTGGGTTCGGAGTCGGTACATTTTTATGGAATCATTTTCATCCGTCTTCCTTTATTGAAGAGGAATACGTGGATCCCGGGATGGTTGAGATCACCTTCCCGGAGAAGAAGAGGAATCTGATCTTCATCTATATGGAATCCATGGAGATCACCTTTATGGATGCAAAGAGTGGCGGGGCATTTGCGGAAAATGTGATACCGGAGCTGACGGGGCTGGCGAAGGAGAACGAGGATTTCTCTGCTGCCGGGGACCGGGTGAACGGCGGAGTTTCGCTGCCGGGAACCATCTGGACCATGGGGGCGATCTTCGGGACCACCTCCGGACTGCCGTTGAAGACACCTCTCAAGAGGAACGGGATGTCAGCCAGCGAGGACTTCTTTCCGGGGGTGCTGACTCTCGGTGATCTCCTGCAGAGAGAGGGCTATCAGAACCGCCTGATCATGGGGTCGGATGCCGTCTTTGGCGGGTGTCAGCTCTACTATGAGACCCATGGGGATTTTACGGTCCATGACTATGAATACGCCAAGGCCAGCGGGCGGGTCCCCGAGGATTATCATGTCTGGTGGGGATATGAAGACGAGAAGCTCTTCAGCTATGCGAAGGAGGAGCTGGCAGAGCTGGCGGCGGGTGACCGGCCCTTCCAGCTGGTGCTTCAGACCATGGATACCCACAGGCCGGACGGACTCCGCTGTAATCAGTGCGAGGAGACCTTCGACAACCGGTATGCAAACGTGATGAACTGTTCCTCCCGGAGGGTGAAGGAATTCGTCGACTGGGCGAAGGAGCAGGACTTTTATGAGAATACCACCATCGTGATCACAGGCGATCATCCTACCATGGATGAGGATTTCTGTGAAAATGTGCCGGAGAGCTATCAGCGGAAGACCTTCTTCTGTGTCATCAATCCGGCAGTGACACGGAAGGATGGGTCAAAGCAGCGGGAGTATGCGACTCTGGATCTCTTCCCCACGACCCTGGCGGCGCTGGGGGTCCGGATCGAAGGAGACCGGCTGGGACTGGGAACCAATCTCTTCTCAGACCGCGAGACATTGCTTGAGAAGTATGGCACGGACAGGCTGGGGGAAGAACTGGAACGGCGGTCCGAACTGATGGAACGGATGTTTAACGGGGAGTATAAAAGTCCCGGAGCTGAGTGACGGTAAATGTGGGAGAATGCTTATTGATTCACATCCCGCATGGAATTACGGTTTGGAATGTGATATAATATTTAGATACCTGCGAAGCACGGTCACGGATCGAAGATCCGGGCATGAGATTGCGAAGCGAAATTATAAGATTTTAAAGGATAGAAACGGTGAACAGACAGAAAGGAATGGCAATCGGTATTCTTATAACCTCCCTGGTAGTTGCAGGTGGGTTCTATACTTGGTTTTCGTGTATTGCTTCAGTCCTTCTGATGGCCGGTATCCTTATTTCGGTGTTCCGTGAGAAGCGTCTTCTGATCATCCGGAATCCTTTTGGGATCGCGGTGACGGTTGTCGCCGTGTGCTACCTGCTGGTATGCCTTTGGGCGATTGACCGGGGGATGGCCCTCTTCGGGTTCTTTAAGTTTCTCCCGTTTCCGCTTTACCTGATCTGGCTGGAGCAGCGGGAGATCAACAGAGAGGAGATCCTGCAGTACCTTCCGGCCATCGGAACGGTCCTTACGGTACTGACCTATGTTATGAGCTTTTTTGAGACCTTTGACCTGGTTCAGGTCGAGGGGCGTCTGGGAGGCTCCTTCCTGTATCCGAACACCTTTGCCATATTTCTTCTGGTCTGCCTTCTGATCGCCCTGAAGCGGATCGGGGAGAAGGATTATTTTGAGATCCTGTACGCGGTGATCCTGCTCTTCGGTATCTATCAGACGGGAAGCCGGACGGTATATATCATTACGGCACTGGCTCTCCTGGCCACAGTCCTTGTTTCAGGTCTGAAACGGCTGTACAAGCTGCTCATCTGTATCGGAGGAGCGGGCGCAGTCGGGGTTGCGGCGGTTCTGTTGGGAGGAAGAATAGCAGAGATCTCATGGGAGTCAAGCACCTTCCTTGGGAGACTTCTTTACTATAAGGACGGACTGGGGATCATCCTGAAGCATCCCTTCGGACTTGGGTATCATGGATATTACTTCGTGGAGAAGCAGTACCAGACCGGTGTCTATAATGTGCTGAATATCCACAACGACGTGCTGCAGCTCATCCTTGATATCGGGATCCTGCCGGCGCTGTTCTTCTTCGGAGTATTTGTTTACTATATTGTTCGTGCCGTGAAGCAAAGGCAGAAGAGAAATGCAGTGATCCTCTCGGCGCTGCTCATGCACATTTTCTTTGATTATGATATGCAGTTCCTGTCGATCCTGTTCCTTCTGGTTCTCCTGATCGATGACCGGCGGGGCATTTCCAGAGAGAAGGTCGGCGGACTTTCCCTGGGCTTTGTGACCGTGGTTTCGGTGCTGGCGGCAGGCGGAGCGGTTCTCCTGGGTCTCTCGGATTACCTGTATACCGTAAAGAAGTATGAGCAGTCCTATCAGATCTACGGCGGGAACACCATGTCGGAGGCCTATCTCCTGACAGAACTCAGCGACATGACGGAGCTTCGTAAGAAGGCGGAGGACGTGGTCGGGAAGAATCAGGAATTCTATATCGGATATTCCTACCTGGCGGTTTCCTATCTTCAGGAGGGAAATGTACCGGAGTATATCAAATACTCCCGTACCACGCTTGAGAAGGCACCCTATGTGTATCAGAGCTATGTGGACTATGCCACGGGCCTGATCTATGCCGGGCAGAGCTTTCTAAGTAACGGTGACACGGAGAATGCGAAGCTTTGTGTCGGAGAGCTTGATCGGATCACGGAGCAGCTCCATGGTCTGAAGGAGAGCTCCGATTCGCTCGCATGGAAGATCAATGACACACCGGAGACGGAGCTTCCGGAGGAATACCTGCGTCTGATACAAAGCCTGAAGGATCAGCTGAATGAGTAAGAAGAAAAAGAAACCCGTTAGGAAAACGGAGAATCGGGAAATAAAAAAAACGGTTTCAAAAACCGTTTCACAAACCGTAAATAATGAAGAACGGCAAAGCGTTCTCAGTAAGGTAAGGATCATCGGGTTGGCAGGAACGGTGCTGGCTGCGGTCCTTCTGGTGATACTGGGAACAGTGCTGGATCGGTCACGCCGGGACAGGAACGTGATTTCGCTTCTTGCCGCAGACGGTACCGAATTTGCCAAGCTCCGCAGAGAGGAAGAGGGAATCCGGTTCGACTGTGAGCTGAAGTATATGACATATGTGGGCGTGGTCTGGGAGGAAGCGAAGGAACGACTGGGAGAAGAAGCTCTCTTTGACGGCGCGACCACGGTTTATACCTGCTTTGACCGGGAGAAGTTTGATGTGCTTTCCACGGCAGCGGAAGGTGTTCCCACGGAACAGTATGGGGATACCGCTCTCTGTCTTACGGATACGAAGGGTCGGATCTATGCCACATATCAGAAGACGGCGGATCTGAATGATAATACGAATTATGTACTGGCGGGAACCTCTGCCGGATCTGCCATCAAGCCGCTGTCTGTGTACGGACCGGCCATCGAGGCGGGAGAGATCGGATGGGGAACCCTCATAAAGGATGAACCGCTTTTCTATGTGGAGAACAGTGACGGGACGAAGGAGCCCTGGCCGGTGAATGCAGAGGATCACGGCGGAAAAGACTACCTTGTGAGCGACGCGGTGAAGCATTCCATCAATACCATCGCGGTACGGATCCTGAAGGATCACGGCGTCACCCGCGCCATGGATTTTCTGGAGCAGAGCTTCGGTATGGATCTTTCCAGGGAGAGAGAGCTGGCCAAGAAGGACGGGGAAGACAGCGTGCTGGGCAACCTGGCACTGGGCGAACTCCGCCAGGGAGTGACGGTGAAGGACATGGCAGGATATTATCAGGCCTTTGCAAATGGCGGGATGTATCAGCCGGCCTTTGCGGTGGAGAAGATAGAGATGGACGGAACCACCGTCTATTCACACAGTGACAGCATGAAGAGAGTCTTCTCGGAGGAAACGGCATATATCTGCAACCGGCTTCTGAAGGGGGTTCTTTCCCAGGGAGGAACGGGAGAAGCGGCGTATGTCGAAGGCCTGGATATCTGCGGGAAGACCGGAACTTCGGACGGATATAGAGATTACTGGTTTGTAGGCTTCACCCCGGAATATGTCTGCGCATGCCGGTGTGGAAATGTGAGCGGACATCCGCTTAGTGAGAAGCCGCAGCTCCTCATTTTCAAAAAGGTGATGGAAGGGCTTTCCCATGATAAGAGCAGTACCTACCCTGCTTCAGAGAAGGTGAAGGAGGTAACGGTCTGCAGGAAGAGCGGTAAGGAAGCAGGGGATAACTGCAAGGATACGGAATCCGGCTATTTCCCGGAGGCAGAGCTTCCGGCGAAATGTGAGGAATAAATAAGATAACCAAATATAATAGGAAGGGAGGTTTATTTGAAGGGGTATATCTTAAAGAAATAATTAAGAAAGAGGGGTAAAATGATGAAACTGAGTAAACTGGAAAAGCGGTTTCTGGCGTTTCTTCTGACGCTGGCTCTGATCATCAGCTTTGTTCCGCCTATGGGCAGGGCCGAAGCGAAGGATCTCGGCGATGTGGCTGAAGAGATAGGCGCAGGACCGCAGAACAGCAGTGCGGCCGGCACAACGGATAACAGTGCAAAGCCGACGGCCTTTCCTACAGGGGAAGAGGAAAAGCAGGACGGATATTTTTATTACAAGCTGGACAAGGACGGGAATGTGGTCATTACCGATTATTCCGGTTCCGATGAGACCGTAGAGGTACCGTCGACCATCGACGGAAAGACGGTGGTAAGTGTGTATGCGGCATTCCGTTTCAATGATATCGTAAAGGAGATAGTTCTCCCGAATACGGTCACCAAGCTCGAGTATGGCGCATTTCAGAATGCTGTTAATTTGGAGAAGGTCAACCTGGAGAACATTAAGTATTTTGGTTCGGGTTGGGGTGGAGCCAATGGAGGTACGAACTTTGAGAGTTGTACCAGTCTGGATAAGATGGTCCTTCCCGAGGGACTGATCGTTAACGGTCAGCAGTTCATTAATGCCAAGATGAACAGCCTTACTATCCCGGCGAAGATCTATTCGCCGAGTCCGAAGGAAGCGGTATATTTCGGTCCCTTTGAGACAGGGAAACTGAACTTCGCTGAGGGGATCACAAAGATCGCAATCAATTTCAGTTATATTACGGTTCCGGAGATCGTGATACCGGATACCGTAACGGATATCAGCCAGGCGAAGTTGAATAACACAAATGCAGACAAGATCGTCATCGGAAAGGGAATCAAGAAGGTACACTCCCAGCAGTTTGCCTGGATGGAGGATATCGATCTGCAGCTGGGATCGAATACGGAGGTGATCGAGGATCAGGGCTTCTATTATGCACAGCTTACTTCCCTGGTGATCCCGGACAGTGTAACCGAGATCCAGTATCAGGCCTTCAAGTATACCTCAGCTCTGACAGACCTGACCTTCTCCAAGAATCTGAAGAAGATCGTGGGCGGATATGAAGGCTGTATGTATGAGTCCGCATGGTACGATGACCAGAGCGACGGCGTAGTGTATACCGGAGGCGCACTGTATGCCTATAAGGGTTCCGTGCCGAAGAATACCAAGATCTCCGTGAAGTCCGGTACCAAGGGCATCGGATACATGGCCCTGCAGACAGAGGATGCTTCCAGTGCAAATATCACAGAGGTTACGCTTCCGGACGGGCTGCAGTATATCGGCGGTGTATCCCTGTTCAATACCGGTATCAAGGATATCAAGATCCCTAATACCGTAACTGAGATCGGAGCAGGCGCCTTTGGAAATACAAATCTGAAATCCGTATCGATCCCGAAGTCCGTAAAGACCATCGGTGATTATGCCTTCGGTTATGAATGTGCGGACCTGAAGTCGAAAGAAAGTGTCTGGGTATATGACCCGATGGTTTCCGAGAACATGAATTACTGGTATGTGGATTTCTTCGGAAAGAATGAAAATCTGACGAATGAGGATCTGCTGATCCATGAGCCCTCCAAGGTATCCGGATTTACGATCTATGGCTATAAGGGAACTGCAGGAGAAAGCTATGCAAAGGCAAACGGCTTCAAGTTTGTAGATCTGGAGGGCTGTGAACTGAACGGCCACAGCTGGGGCGCTCCCGTATGGACCTGGAACGGAGTGAGCAGCGCAACTGCCACATTTACATGTACACGCGACAGCAGCCACAGGCAGACGGTTTCTTCGACCATAACCAAGAAGGTGACCAAGCAGCCGTCTGTAAAGGGACCGGGACTTGAGACCTATACAGCTACGGCAACCTTTAACGGAAAGACCTATACGAATATCAAGACCAATCCCATCAAGTACACCGGATGGAAGAAGATCGGCAAGAGCTGGTATCTCTTTAACTCCAACGGATATGCACTGACCGGCTGGCAGAAGAGCGGCGGAAAGTGGTACTATCTGACTCCTGGTACCGGTGTCATGGTAACGGGCTGGAAGCAGGTCGGAAAGTCCTGGTACTATTTCAAGGCCAGCGGTGTTATGGCTGCCAAGGAATACGTCAAGGGCTATTGGCTGAATGCCAACGGTACCTGGACCTATAAGCCGAAGGCAAGCTGGAAGAAGAATAAGACGGGCTGGTATTATATCGACACCAAGGGCTGGTATGCAAAGAGCTGCACGCTGACCATTGATGGCAAGAAATACAAGTTCAATTCTAAGGGATACTGCACGAATCCGTAAGCGGATCGAGGCTGTTTCCCAGAGCCGACAAGGGCAGGGGATGTAAACGGAAGTGTTTACGTCCCCTGCTTTTTGTTGTATGATTAGTGAAGGTTAAATAAAACGTTTGAAGAAGGTGGCCATATGGAAGAATCGCGTGCGCATTTAAGGAAGGTAGGGAAGGCAATTCAGATCGTAATGATCATCCTCCGGGTATTTGTGATCCTTATGATCGTGATCGGCGGGATCCTGATCTTTGTACCTATTTTCCAGCCTTCAGCGGTGGATGAACTGAAGATCGGTTTTGAGGACAATGATTTCATTGCGGTCCAGTCAGTCTTCAATATTCTGGAGGGGACGCTGGAGCTGAAATACCGGTTTATGATCGCCGGCGTTTTGCTGGTGCTGGGCATGGTGCTGATGCTGTTCTTCCTCTCAAAGCTGCAGAAGCTGCTAAAGCAGATCACCCAGGAGGGAACCCCCTTCACCCGGGAGATCACGGATCATATGAGGAAGCTGTCCTTCCTGATGTTTGCTTTGGTCGTCTTCAATATCTTCGTTGCGGTCGTTGCATTTCTGCTTATGCGTTTTCTGCTTTACATTTTCGAGTACGGGACCTATTTGCAGGAACGGGCGGATGAGAACAGCCGGATCCAGGAGGAAATGATCCTGTCCTTTGCGGAGATCACGGAGAATAAATCCGAGCAGACCGGGAAGCATGTCCGTCGTGTGGCGGAATACACGCGGATCCTGGCGGAGGAGCTGGGGATGGAGAAGGATGAGGCAAACCGTCTCCGGTTGGCATCCACCATGCACGATGTTGGAAAGCTTCTGGTACCGGCAGAGATCCTGGAGAAGCCGGCGCGGCTTACGGATGAGGAATTCGCGGAGATCAAGAAGCATCCGGGCTATGGTGGAAAGCTGCTGAACGACGTGGAGGGCGATGTGATGCATATGGCCCGCACGGTTGCACTGGAGCACCACGAACGTCCGGACGGACACGGATATCCGGATGGAAAGTCCGGGGATACCATCAGTATGGAAGGAAAGATCGTGGCTGTGGCAGATGTCTATGACGCCCTGACCAGCCGCAGAAGCTATAAGCAGGCCTGGGATGAGAAGGACGCGTACGAAGAGATCGTGAAGGGCAAGGGTACGCAGTTTGACCGGGAGGTGGTAGAAGCCTTCGAACGGGCCTACCCGAAGATCAACGAGGCGCGTGTGGCGCTGCAGGATGCGTAGCCAAGAGGTACAAAACGGGGACGGTGCAAAATCGGGGACGGTTCTGGACAGTCCGGAACCGTCCCCGATTTGCCCCCCCTGATTTTGCAGAGGAAAGGAAATGTTATGAGCACTTTTCGTGTGGAATTGAAGAAGGTTGTGGATGATACCTACGATGTGGAGATCGGCTACGGGCTGCAGGACAGGCTGATGCAGGATCTTTCGGCAGGTCTTATGGGGAAGCTGAAAAAATGTGCCGTCATTACGGACAGCACTGTTCAGGAGTTGTATGCGGAGCCCATCCTGGGTAAGCTGCGTGATGCCGGATATGCAGCGGAACTTTTTGTCTTTCCGGCAGGGGAGAAGAGCAAGACCCGTGAGGTGAAGGCTTCATTGGAGGATGCCATGCTGGCTAAGGAATTCCGCAGGGACTGCTTCATTCTGGCCGTAGGCGGCGGAGTGGTCACGGATCTGGCAGGCTTCCTGGCGGGAACCTACGGGAGAGGCGTCCCATTTATCAACTATGCGACCACGCTTCTGGCAGCGGCGGACGCATCCGT
>CADBRW010000040.1 GCA_902797155.1 uncultured Lachnospiraceae bacterium | reverse complement strand
TTCTTGGAAATGGTATCCTTGGTTGCAAACCAGATGGTCTGCTTTGTATCCAGCGCATAGGTAAAGCAGCTTCTTGCAAAGCTCTCGATGGAGGGAACCAGATTGTGCTGTCCCTGTACCACACCGGCTTCCTTGAACTCATGCACCAAAACTCTCTCCTCGGTTCCGTCGGCTGCTGTGTATACCAGCTCCACCTTTCCGGGTCCGGGGATCTTCATCTCGCTTGCCTTGTACACATCGCCGTAAGCATGACGTGCAATGGTAATGGGAGCCTCCCAGTTCCGTACGCAGGGGGTAATGCCCTTCACCTGGATAGGTGCGCGGAATACCGTTCCGTCCAGGATGGCACGGATGGTTCCGTTGGGACTCTTCCACATTTCCTTCAGATTGTACTCCTCAACGCGCGCCGCATTGGGTGTGATGGTGGCACATTTTACTGCAACACCGTACTTCTTGGTGGCATAGGCAGAGTCAAATGTGACCTGATCGTCGGTCTCATTTCTGTGCTCCAGGCCCAGGTCGTAGTACTCCGTCTTCAGGTCCACGAAGGGCAGCAGCAGCTCATCCTTGATGTACTGCCAGAGGATGCGCGTCATCTCGTCGCCGTCCATCTCAACTAAGGGTGTCTTCATTTCGATCTTGCTCATGATTCCTTGTTCCTTCCTTGATATAGCAATGTTTTTATTCTCTCTTTTATCTGACGGTCCTTCGCCGCTCTTAGGATGACAGGCTTCGAAGCAGTTCCTTCAGCACCTGTGTCTCTCCGTTCTGCGAAAGGGGCGGAGCTACATGGCGGGCCGCCTGCTTCACTTCATCCCGGGCGCTTCCGATGGCATAGCTTTCCGCTGCAGCCTCCAGCATGCCGATGTCATTCAGATTGTCACCGAAGACCATGGTCTCTTCCTTCGTGATACCCAGCTGGGTCTGCAGATCTCTCAGGCTGCTGCCCTTATCCGCGTCCGGCTCCACGATATCCATCCACATGGTTCCGGCAGAGGCGATCTTGAACTGACTTCTCCACTTCGGCGTGAACCATGCATTTACGGTCTCCTCCGCGTGATCCTCCTGGTAGATGGACATCTTCACGATGTCATCCCGAAGATGGGTTTCGAAATCACCCAGAACCTGGATATTGTATTTATAGGAATCCCGCATCCAGTAGAACATCTCGCTGTATTCCTCACAGTATGCGCAGTCCACTCCGCACAGCATGATGTCACAGCCCGGAAGCCGTTTGGCATCCCTGATCAGTTCAAAGAGCAGCGGTCTCGGGATCACATGGGTCTTGAAAATAGTGGTCGCATCCCGGAGGATACTTCCGTTGTCCGTGATGTAATAGATGTCTTCCCAAACCGGTGCAAAAAGCTTCTTCATGCTGAGGAACTGCCTTCCGCTGGCCCCTGCGAAGACTACCCCCTTCTCCTTCAGACCTCGGATCACATCCATGATCTCCGGATCGATCCGGTCCGTTCCGTCCGGAACAAGGGTCCCGTCGATATCACTCACTATCAGACGTATCATGGGGTTTCCTCCTTAGATTCCTTTTCATTTTCAATCTCTTCCTGCAGCTCCTTCACCGTGACCCGCGCCATCAGATGCTTGTAGATCTGGTCGCAGGCCTCCTTCTTATAGGAAAATGGGAGAAGATATTTCGTCCTCCCTGCGCGGATCAGGATCAAGCTGTAGATCATCTCATTCTCCGGAACCACCAGAGTCACATCGTCGATCTGGTCATAGGTATAGACCGTCTCGCCCTTACGATGCTTCACCCGCATCTCCTGATCGTCAAACTCATAATCGATATCATACTTATCCGCTTCGAAGGTATGAATGAAGAGATATCCTCCGTAAAGCGCGATCAAAGCTCCCAGGATCGCTCCGAAGATATGCTTTGCCGCCATTCCGGAGAAGAACAGATACAGCAGAAATGCTCCGAAAAGAAACAGAAATGCCCCGAAATAACGAAGTGTGTTTCTGCTCTTACTGCTTTTTTTAACATGGTAACGGATCATTACGGTTTCTTCCTCCTCACACAACTGTATATCTTACAACATTTCCTGCGAATTCGCAATGAATCTTGGCAGAAACTTAGCAGCACCCGGCGGGATCCCAAAGATGCGATCCTGCCGGGTGCCCCGTTGCACCGACGGCCGATTAACAACCGTCCCATATATGAATGATCCGTTATTTGTTACGATAAATGATCTCGTGGCGTCCCGGTCCGTTGGAAACCATGGTGATGGGGAAGCCAATCTCCTTCTCGATGAACTCGATATAGTTCCGGCAGTTCTCCGGCAGATCCTCATAGTTCTTGATCCCACGGATCTCCGTCTTCCAGCCCGGAAGCACCTCGTAAACCGGCTTTGCCTTCTTCAGCTTCGTAGTCACGGGGAAGTCCTTGGTGACCTCTCCGTCGATCTCGTAGCCCACACATACCGGGATCTCATCCAGATAGCCCAGAACATCCAGCACCGTAAATGCCACGTCCGTGGTTCCCTGGATCCGGCAGCCGTAACGGGTTGCCACACAGTCGAACCAGCCCATACGTCTCGGACGGCCTGTGGTGGCACCGAATTCTCCGCCGTCACCGCCGCGTTTTCTCAGTTCATCTGCCTCATCATCGAAGATCTCGCTTACGAACTCGCCTGCACCCACCGCACTGGAATAAGCCTTAACCACGGTTACGATCTTCTTGATCTCATACGGCGGAATGCCTGCACCGATGGCACCGTAGGCAGCCAGTGTGGAGGAAGACGTTACCATGGGATAGATCCCGTGATCCGGATCCTTCATGGAACCCAGCTGACCCTCCAGCAGGATGTTCTTTCCCTCCTTGATGGCCTCATACAGGAATGCGGATACGTCGCATACATACGGAGCGACCATTTCCTTATATTCCATCAGCGTCTCATATACACCCTCCACTGTAAGGAGCGGCTGATGATAGAGATGC
>CADBRW010000039.1 GCA_902797155.1 uncultured Lachnospiraceae bacterium | reverse complement strand
GTACCGTCGCTGCTCTACTACCTGCCGAGGTACTTTAAGAGGAAAAACGGCGTGACATCCCAGCCGGTGAAGATGCCGAAGACGGGGAATGAGTCGGATGACACCGGGAAAGACTCGGAGGGTGAAGCGTAAAAAGGGGGAAACAGGTTGATCTGGGCACTGCTCATCTTCATATTTGCCGTCCTGTTACAGGGCGGTGCAGGTTATGTCGTGGGGGATATCGTGTCCCACGCATTTTCCTATGACCTGACACGGGGAACAGCTATCTGGGAAGGCCTGCTGGTGGTCGTGCTTCTGCTTCTGAAATCCTGGCTGGAGTACCGTTTTGCGCCGGAAAAGAAGAGCAGGGCGGCCTTCGCTGTTCCGGAAAGCGCCATTTGGTTTGTGGGAACCATCCTGCTTGCAGTGATCCTGGAGCTTTACACCGACCTTGGAATTCCCATGCAGCCGGTGATCATGTTGCTCGTCACGATCTGCAGTCTGGTCTATGAACGGGATACGTATCTGCAGTTCTTTCGCGAGACGCTGGAGAGCTCCGATGAAAATGTGACACCTGACGGGGAGGATGAGTACGCCTTTGCTGCAGATCGGAAAGAGGAGCAGGTTTCGGAGGTGAAGAAGACCATCATCGCCGAGGACGATGAGATACAGGTGGAAGTCATAGAAGATGCCCCGACGAATGCACGTGTAGAGGAGACTGCCCCTATTGAGGATATTCAAACCGTAACTGAGAAGGAAGAAACTGCCGGAGATACAAATAAAGATACAGAATCAGATACGACAGCGGAAGACGAATCCGACAGCGAAGCTGACGGAGAGTCTGAAGAGATTCATACTACGGGCGGTATTTCCACTGCTCAGACAGTATTCTATATCACAGCCCGCGTCCTTGCGGCATTGGCTGCCGTGGTGATCGGCATTATGGCCTTCCTGGTCCTGAAGGATTCCGAGAATCGATTCCAGTTCTACGTCTTCATGGTGCTGGGAGCCGTCGTGACAGTGATCCTTCGTCTGCTGCCGGGTGAACCCGGAGGTATGGTGAATGATGATAAAGAAACTCTTCCGGATGCGGATATGGAAGCAAATCGGAATGCTTTGGTGAGAAAGCGGGTGGTATACGGCGTGACCGCCGGCCTGATCACGGTATTCCTCTGTATCTGGTCTGTTCTGGTGGGCCTGATCTTTTTGCTGGATGCGTTCCTTATCGGAGTCCTTATCCCCATGGGGACCTATCGTTATGCCGTGGGCGGAACGGAAGCGGTGGCACGAAAGACTGACCTGCTGTCACGGATCACCACCAGGGTGCTGCTGACAGTGATGATCATTATTTCCGCTTGGCAGCTGGGCTACGGGGCACTGTGGGAGTACCAGTTTCTGATGATCCTGGGTGCCACATTTGCGGGCCAGGAAGCGCTGATCAGATACAATCATTATCTGGTATAACAGGGATTAATCTTCTGAGAATTCATAAAGCGGGCGACTGCGTTGGCAGCGCCCGCTTTTTTTCTTTTTTGGTGAAAATTAACAAAAAATTTTATGAATAAAGTATGAACAAACAGGGGGGATTTCTTGCATATGCCCTATTTCTATGGTAAAATCGGCATAAATATAAGTTGAATGATAGCATAGGGTTATTGCGCCCTTTTTGAAAGGAAATGCGTATGAAGAATAAAAACGAAAAAAGCTTCATACATTACGCGGGCTTCACATTGGTGGAAGTTATTGTCGTGCTTGTGATCCTGGCGATCATCGCGGCAGTGGCAATTCCGGCTATGCTTGGTTTTACAGATAGTTCCAGAGAGAAGAAGTATGTGGAAGAGGCCAAAAGAGCTCTGACGGCAGCGCAGGCCATGCTTTCGGATGCCTATACGGAGAATCTGAAATATGTTCCGCGTAAAATGCGTGTTCAGGCAGAGACTGATGCGAATCTTCCCGAGACGGAATTCACCGTGTATACAAAGAGCTCGTTCCGTAATGCAGACGGTACCTCCAAGACGGTGGCGTGCTATACCATCGCTACTGCCCTGTATAAGACTGCTGACGGAAGCTATCTCTATTTTGACGGTTCGGATTGGAATGTTATGGAGAATGCACCTGCCAGCACAGAGAATGCGTATTCCGCCAATGACATCGTAGTATGGCCGCTGGGACAGTATCTTACGGATTCTGCGGGAAATGCCACTGAAGATACGTCACACGAAGGCAGTGAACAGAGCGAACCCAAGTATACGGAAGACGATGACGATAAGACACATGATTATACTGCAGAGGACCCGATCGATGCGGAGCCGGATTCGAATGACCAGAATGCGAAGAAGGCGACGGTTGTATTTGAGTGCCCGGATTCCTCGGTTTCCTTTAATGGAAGTACCAGTTTTACAACCATTTACACTGAGGGACAGGGATTTGCAACAAATCCGGGAAGTGCACTCGAGGTAAATGGCACCCTTTACGAGACTGATTCCGTCACCTGGAAGAATGGTGAAGAAGTGTGTACGTCTGTCAGTGCGGTTTCCGGCCTGGTGGCTTCTCTTCTTGATGCGTCCCCCGAGCCGGAAGGCGATGATCCGGTGGCAACATATACCTTCCAGGTTTCTGCAGATGAGAAGACGATATCCATCCCTATCACATTTGCAGCTTATAACACAAATACACTTTCCGTTACCGTGGCAGGGGCTACGGATAATACCAAGAAAGTGGAATATGGTATGGTATCCGGTCTTGATGTGGATCAGCTCCCGACGGTTACGGTATCTAAGGTAAACGATAACGCGGTGCATGATGGAAAATGGTATGCCAAGTCTGAAAACACTGATATAAGCGGAGCTGTAGCAAGTGAGTCGAATCGGGCAGAGGATGTTAAGAAGATCGTAGATGACTGGGTTACCGAGAATCTTGGTAACAATAATATGACTACGATCGACATAGAGGAAAGAGGCATTACTTTTGTTGCGCCCGCAGACATTTACAAGAAGCTCTATGTCAAGGAGATAGAAGGAGAAAAGCATACCGGCCTGGTTAAGTTTGGCTCCGGCACCGATGCAACAACGCAGTTAACACAGCTGTATGCAAGAAATGAAAAGACCGGAAATCTTTATGAAGCAAGCAGCGTGGGAACAAAAACTGGTGATCCGCTGGACAAGGATACCTATTCTGTTTTTGAGAATGATCCGATCATGGTCGGCAATACACCGATCGCATCTGCAAGAAAGAAGTTGAAATTCTGGCATATCTTCGAAAGCGATATGGCCGGTAATGCGGCTGCGGAAGAAGATGCAAACATGAGAAATCGGCTTAGGGATTGCAGCAAGAAGATGCTGGATAAGCTCTATGC
>CADBRW010000038.1 GCA_902797155.1 uncultured Lachnospiraceae bacterium | reverse complement strand
TGCGGTATACAATCAGGCGGATATGACACTGATCATTCTGGATAATTCCACCACGGCCATGACCGGTCACCAGCCCCATCCGGGCACGGGTCAGACCATGATGGGTGAGATCGTGGCCAAGATAAATATGGAGCAGGTGCTCCGGGGCGTGGGAGTTAAGACGGTAGCCACCGTTAATCCCCTCTGTCATGCAGAAGCCGTGGAAACGGTGGCACGGGTGGCAGCCGAGCCCGGTGTGAAGGCCATCATTTTCAAGTATCCCTGCATCGCCATGGCCAGTGACCAGGCAAAACATCTTCGGGAGGTGGGACCGGTTCGGATCCTTCCGGAGAAGTGTGTTCAGTGTAAGAAATGTATTCGGGAGCTGGGATGCCCGGCGCTCATCCTGAAGGACGGAAAGGTAGCCGTGGACGAGACCCTCTGTACCGGCTGCGGCCTGTGTAAGCAAATCTGTCCCACAGGTGCCATCGAAGGAGGAGACACTCCGGAATCCATCGAAGGAATAAAGGTGGGTACTCCCAGAATGGGCGATATCCCCAGCAAGGAAGGGGGAGTGTACCATGCGTAAGAATATCGTACTGACCGGCGTGGGCGGGCAGGGAACCGTCCTTGCCTCAAAGCTGATCGCAGCAGCCTTCATGAAGAAGGGACTTCCGGTCATGAGCGCGGAGACCATAGGAATGGCACAGCGGGGAGGCTGTGTGTTCAGTCATCTCCGTGTGGGAGAGGGAATCTCATCCCCCATGATCGCCAAAGGAGAAGCAGACCTGATCCTGGGCTTTGAGCCGGCGGAAACCGTTCGGATGCTCCCTTATCTGAAGGAGGGCGGCCAGGTGGTTACGGCGATACGACCGGTCATGCCGGTTACGGCGGCACTGGCAGGAGGTAACTATCGGGGAGAGGATATGCTGGAGTACCTTCGGGAGAAGGTTCCGAATCTGCTCACAGTGGATACGGATGCGGCCATTCAGGAACTGGGGAATCCCAAGGTGGTAAATGTGGTGTTGCTGGGTGCGGCAGTCCGTTCCGGTGCACTTGGACTGACAGTCGAGGACCTGCAGGAGATCATTCGGGTAAGACTGCCGGAGAAACTGCATGAGATCAACTTCCGTGCCCTGGAGTATACCGGAGTATAAACAGACGGAGATTTACGAAAGAATTACGTATTGATAAGAGAGGTATCAAACATGAAAATCAATGAAACACAGCTGGCACAGGTTAATGACCGAATCGATGCCCTGGTATCCGCCGGAAGCTTCTACGGAAAGAGACTGAAGGAAGCGGGAATCACCGGTGTTCATTCCGTAGAGGAATTCGAGGAGCTTCCCTTCTCCGAGAAGGCGGATCTCCGGGATGCATATCCTCTGGGTCTGATGACCGCACCGGAAGAGAAGATCGTCCGGATCCATTCTTCCTCGGGAACCACGGGACTCCCCGTCATCATCCCCTATACACAGAAGGATGTGGATGACTGGGCAATCCAGTTCGCACGCTGCTATGAAATGGCAGGCATTACCAATAAGGACCGTATCCATATCACACCGGGCTATGGTCTCTGGACGGCAGGTATCGGTTTCCAGCTGGGCTGTGAGAGACTGGGTGCCATGGCCATCCCCATGGGCCCCGGAAATACGGAGAAGCAGCTTCAGATGATGATGGATATGAAGTCCACCGTTATCTGTGCAACCTCCTCCTATGCCCTGCTTCTGGCAGAGGAGATTCAGAAGAGAGGCATCCGTGACAAGATCCATCTCACCAAGGGTGTCATCGGTTCCGAGCGCTGGGGCGAAGCTATGCGTAAGCGTATTCATGAAGAACTGGGGATTGAGCTGTATGATATCTACGGACTGACGGAGATCTACGGCCCGGGTATCGGTATCAACTGTAACCAGGGAACTGCCATGCATTACTGGGATGACTATATCTATCTGGAGATCATCGATCCCATAACACTGAAGCCGGTTCCGGACGGAGAACTGGGCGAGATCGTCATCACCACCCTGCAGAAGGAAGGCGCTCCGCTGATCCGTTACAGGACACACGACCTGTCCCGTATCGTGCCGGGTGAATGCCCCTGCGGAAGCAAGTACCCGCGGATCGACGTCATCATGGGACGTACCGATGACATGGTGAAGATCAAGGGTGTAAATGTATTCCCGAGCCAGATCGAAGAAGTGCTGCATGACTTCCCGGAGACCTCCAGTGAGTATCAGATCCGTATCTCTCATCTGGACGGCAAGGATACCATGCGTCTCTATGTGGAGACCAACGGAAGCGTTGATTTCCGTGATCTGTCCGAACGTATCGCAGTAGCCGTAAAGAGCAAGATC
>CADBRW010000037.1 GCA_902797155.1 uncultured Lachnospiraceae bacterium | reverse complement strand
AGTAAATAAATCCAGTATGCTAGAATTCACGTATATTTTGTCAAAATCGAATGTGATGTGGATAAACCTGGAAAATCTGAATTTTAAAACCCTCATTATAGCCAACCCGCATTATAAAGCCCGGTATAAATGCTGCGTTCCTGAATTGTTTCCAGATGCGGCATATATACCGGGCTTTATTGTGTTTTTCTTAGCCACAGCCACCCATCCCATGATGGAGGTCACATCCTCCGAAAGCATCTTCTGATCCGGATCATAAGGCGTGAACAGGTCCGCTTCCTCGTGTATCTTTAGCTTTGTCTCCCCCTTAATGATATCGCCCGGACATTCGGGCTGTGATCTCGCACATATGCTCCCTATTGATACTGTCCGGTGATCCGTGTGCCGATCTCCCGCATACGTTCCACCACATCCTCCGGGCCCACGATCTTCACGCCTTCTCCAAGAGCGATGATCCAGCCCAGAAATTGGTCACTGACCGCCACATCCACCCGGGCCTCGAAATGATCCTTATCCACTGTCATCAGGCGGGTATCCCGGCCAAACTGGTCGATGATAACATTTGCCATTGCATTTTCACAGCGGAGCACCACACGCTGCTCCTTGCCGCCAAACATCCGGAAATGCTTCTTGGAATACATTTCCCTGTCCTGCTTCTTATAGCAGGTTGAACCCTGGCGTTTCTCCTCGGTTTCGCGGGTGTGGAGCATTTTATCCACCCGGAAATGTTTGATCTTGTCCTCGCCCTTGTCGTAACCCACCAGATAGTAGTTCTCGTCATCCCAGACCAGCGTCCAGGGGCTGATGTCGTAGATCTGCCCGTCATGGTGGAACTCCTGCTTCCCCTGCACATTCCAGCGGAAATACTGGAATTCGATGCGGTGGTTGTTGGCGATGGCGTTCTGGATCGCGTCCACGGTATAGAGGATGCTCTCGTTCATGCTCTTGACCCGGCCGGACACGATGACCTCACGATTCATAAGGCGGGCATCATAGATGCTCACCGATTTCTCAAGCTTTTCAATTAATTCCTTGGATTTTTTGGCGGTGATGAAACGGGAAGATCCGATGGCATCGATGATCATCCGAAGCTCTGCCAACTCAAAATCCCGGGAAGCACAATGATAGTAGGTCTTCGGACCCACCTTTTCCCGGAAGATGTCCATGCCGAAATGCTCCAGCTGATACATGTCATCATATAGTGATTTCCGATCCGCCTCGATGTCGAATTCCTTAAGACGGCTGATGATCTCCGGCATGGTCAGCCCATGTGTATCGTCCGTCTCCTCACGAAGGATCTTTGCTAAATAAAGAAGCTTTAGTTTCTGATGTGACCCCCTTGCCATATAACCCCCTCCTTGTCGTCGCGCTCTTGTCGAGAATGTCCTTTACCCCATCAATCTGTTCATCAAGTTCCTTGGAGAACTCTTCATCTGTCATACCTTCAGGTTTAACCTTCGAGGCTTCAGCCACAAAGCCCACAACGCCGAAGCATCCGTCCCCTTTTTTACTCGACGATGGTGATCACGTCCTTCAGTACATAGTGGAAGGTCGGTGCGGAATTCTCCGCATTTTCCTTGTAGCCGTTCTTCAGATCGATGGTGTCGCTCGGATCTGTGGGATCCACGCCGATGTAATCGCCCTTGAAGACCTCAATCCGGCCTTTCTCAAAGTCCTCCGTCAGCTCTTCGATCTTCTCGGCACTGCCTTCAGCAGCGATCAGATTGTTAAGCTCCAGCATTTCCACCCATTCCAGGTCGAAGCCGGCACCGATATCATTCCCATGGACATTTCCGTCCACGTATTGCTCGATGTCCTTATCCTCCAGCACGGCCTCGCAGGCAGCTCTGATGTAAGGCTCCCAGTTAATGCGGCAGCTGAGCAGCGACGTGGTAGGCGCCACATCGATCATGCTCTTGTTGTAGCCCACGTGGTAGACCTTCTTCTCCGCATACCGTTCCTCACAGGCAACCGCAGGCCCTGTGGTATCGGAATGCTGGGAAATGATGACACAGCCTCTGTCGATCAGTTCATCCGCACATTTTTTCTCGATGGTGTAGTCAGACCAGGTGTTGGTGTACTTCACCTCCATCTTCGCCTCGGGCACCTCTGAACGCACCCCCAGGAAGAAGGCCGTGTAACCGGAAATCACCTCTGGCTGTGCGTAGGCCGCAACATAGCCCACCTTCGCCTCATCCGCCGAGATAACGCCCTGGTTCAGCATTTCCTTCAGCTTCATCCCGGCGATCACGCCGGAAATGTACCGCCCCTGGTAGATCTCACCCATAAATGTATGATAATTATCGTATTTCGGATCCGTGTTCGCATCCGGTGCAGTCGCCTCGCAGAACTGAACGTTCGGGTAGGTCCCGGCCAACTTCTTTGCGGCTTCAGCGTACCCGATACTGGTGGTAAAGATCAGGTCACAGCCTTCATCTACCAGTTCCTTAATGGCCTGTTCTCCGCCCTCGGCGCTATGGGTATTGCTTTTCACGATCACATGGATCCGTGTCCCCAGCTTCAGCTCTGCCGCTTTCTGGGCCTTGATGAAATTCGCCGTGTAGGGCGTGCTTTCATCCCCGTCATATACGAAGCCTACGGTGATGAACTCCCTGGATTTATCCATATTGATCTGGATCAGATGGATCGCCACGAAGATCCCGATCATCAGGGATGCCGTGATGACTGTAACCAGATAGATTGTCTTTTTATCCTTCATCTCTCATCCCTCTTATTTATTCGACTTCTTAGTATCGTCGTCCGTCTTAGCCTCTTCTGACTTCGCGTCCGCATTCGTTTCTTCTGCCTTCGCCGCGTCTGGCTTCTCGGTCTTCCCCGCTTCTTCTGTCTTCTTCTCGTCCGCTTTCTCCTCCGGCTTCGGCATCGGCTTACCGTAGATCTGCTCGATGTCGATCTTGCCCTCGCGGATCAGCTTCAGCATGATATCTGCAACCTTCGGATCGAACTGGGAGCCCTTGCAGCGCTCCAGCTCATTTACCACGAAGTCGAAATCCAGCTTCTGGCGGTAGACACGGTTTGCCGTCATGGCGTCAAATGCGTCCGCCACACCGATGATCCGTCCGAAGATGGGGATCTCCTCCCCCTTCAGGCCATGGGCATAGCCCTTTCCGTCGTAACGCTCATGGTGGTACAGCACGCCGTCCATAACATTTTCCACAAGAGTGAAATCCTTCAGGATCGCCGCGCCACGGGTTACATGGCTCTTCATGATGGCGTACTCTTCGTCGGTCAGCCGCGCCGGCTTGTTCAGGATCCGGTCCGGGATACCGATCTTTCCGATATCATGCAGCAGCGCCGTATTCTTCAGCTTCGCACAGTCTTCGTCGCTGAAGCCCATTTCCTTCGCAATCATAACGGAATACTCCGATACACGCTGGGAGTGCTGGCTGGTGTTCTCATCCTTTGCATCCACGGTCTTCGCAATGGCGAGGATCGTTTCATTTCCCATCTGAACCTGTTTCTTGGCAAGCTCCAACTGCTTCTGCTGAAGTGCCAGGGTCTTCTGGCTCTGGGTCCTTGCGATGAACCAGGTGAACCAGGCAACCGCGATCATGGCCACGAGTACCATGTAGATCATGAACCAGTGATTATCGTAGATTTCCTTCTCCTTGATGAGCTGGTAGGTGCTCTCCTCCAGCACAGTGGACCGGTCGCTGTCCAGCACAGCCAGATGGAACTTGTAGCTGCCGGTGGGCAGGTTGGTGTAGGTCACGGCTGTCAGCTCACTCTGATAAATGATGGTCGGCTCATTGTCGAAGCCTTCCAGATAATACTCCACGTACGGATCATCAATGGTGTAGTTGATGACCTCCGGGAAGATCTCCACCTTGTTCACGCCACGGGCGATATGGAAGGCATCGCCGCGAACGATGGGATAGGTGGCCCCGTCCAGCTTCACGGTGGACACCAGCATACGGTAGGACCGCCTGGTTGCGGTATAGGCGGAGGTGTCCAGCATATACACACCCGTATCCGAGCAAACATACAGATGCCCCTCGCCGTCATTATAATTCCAGGAATTTGCTGTCAGGGACGCGCTCATTCCGCTCTTTGCGTCCAGCAGCTCGTAGCTCATGGTCTCCACGTCCGAGATCACTTCCTTCTCGTTCAGCACGTAGATCCCGGCACTGCTGAGCACGAAGAGCTTTCCGCCCTCGCTGGTCCACACGTCATAGTTATTGAAATAAGGAAAATGTTCCAGCCCGCGGATATTATACTGGCTGTCCATGCAGCAGATTCCGTTGCTGGTGACGATCAGCACATGCTCACCGTCGGAACATTTGGTCATACGAAGGATGACTCCTGAGGTGAGTCCGTCGTAACGTGTCAGGATCCGCACGGGCTGGCCGTTTCGGATCACAACGATCCCGTCGCCGTCGGTTCCCGCCAGAAGCGCTCCGTCATCCATTTCCAGGAGGCTGAGGATCATGGCGTTGGAGAAATTGTCTCCGTAGGTCAGGGTATTCTGAATTCCGGTATCATCCAGGAAGGCGATGCCCGTGTCACCGGCTGCAACCACCGTGCCGTCGGACATTTCCATCACGGTTCTGGAGCGGTCACCGAAGGATCCGCTGGAGCTGTCATAGGTTGTGGTCGTTCCGTCCGGCTTCACCTTCACCAGACCCTTGCCATAGGTACAGATCCACAGATCGCCCCGGGAATCCTTGCGGATGCAGCGGATGCGGACGCCCTCCAGCATTTCCGTCAGCTCGTTCTTTACCGGCGTGAAGGTCTGCATCCCGCCGATATCCAGTCCGCTGTCGGTTCCGAAATAGAGGCATCCGTTCCACTCCTCAACGGAATTCACCACCCTGTTGGTGAGCCCGTAAGCCCGGTAAACATCGGTGAAGACCGACTTGGACAGCCGGAGCAGTCCGAGACGGGACGAGGTAAACCAGAGGTTGCCCTGATAATCCACGCACATATTGTCGATGGAGTTATTGAATTCGTCGCTGTTGATGTCCGTGTAGTTGCCCTTGGTGTCGATATAGCCGATGCCGTTATCCGCGCAGATGTACGCCCGGTTCTCCCCCGCAAATGTGATGGACTGCAGGTTTGCAAGCCGTCCGCAACTGATTTTCCGCTGGCGTACAAGCTCATTTCCGGTATTCTCATACACGTAAATGCTGTTCCCGGAGGTTCCCACATAAAGAAGCCCGCTCTCGCCGAAGGTACAGCAGGTAAACTGCTCATTCGCAGCGGAACTCTGCATGGATGTCAGGATCTCTCCGTTGCCCAGCAGGAAGAGCTGCCCCTCCGAATTGATTGCAGCCGCATATCCGTTTTGATCTGCACTGACCGCAACGGCAAAATGTACCTGCGGGATCTCATTCAGGATCTTCACGCCCTCACTCAGGGAAAGCACAGCCATGCTGTCCGTGGTACCGATGTAATACTTGCCGTCTGCTGACTTGGCGATACATTTTACAGAGTCAGAAGGAAGCCCGTCTTCCTTCCCGATGGTCCTGGAAATGCTGTCGTTGATGACGATAGAGACACCGTTATCGTTGGTTCCGATCCAGAGCCGGCCCTCCTCATCCACGTAGAGACAGTTGGCGTTGCGCACGGAATCATACTCGTTCATCCAACGGAACTCGCTGCCGTTGTAGCGGTAAAGCCCGGCGTATGTGGCGATCCAGAGGATGCCGTCCGTGGTCTGCACGATGTCATTTGCCTCACCGCAGGGAAGCCCGTTCTCAGCATTGTAGACCGTGCGGACGTAACCGCCCAGGTCCTCCTCTTCGGCGGAAACCGGAACATTTCCAAGCATGCTAAAGGCAAAGGCAGATGCAAGAAGGATGGCGGTTGTACCCACTGCCTTCTGGGCCTTTCCAGACTTCCCATTGCTGTCGTTGCTGTCACCGCTGTCGTTCTTGTCGTTCT
>CADBRW010000036.1 GCA_902797155.1 uncultured Lachnospiraceae bacterium | reverse complement strand
TCATTCAGCTGGCACAGCCCGAAGGATCTCTTCGATCTCCTCGCCGGTGAGCTTGTTTCTCTTCATCAGTTCGCCCACCAACCGGTCCATCGATTCCCTGTTCTCCCGCAGAAGCTCTATGGTCTTCTGCATCTCGCCCCGCAGGATTTCATTTACCCTCCGACGGAACTCCGGATCCTTCATGGCATCCTTCGGATCCATGTAAACCAGGCCGAATTCATCATCCATACCATAGGCTGAAAGCATGGCAGCTGCCAGCTTCGTAGCATTCTCCAGATCACCCGCAGCCCCGGTGGAGATACCGTCCTTCCCACCGTAATACAGGATCTCAGCCGCCCGGCCACCGAGACCGGTGCGGATACGGGATAACAGTTCTTCCTTTGTAGAAAGCGGAACCGTCTCCTTTGCGGAATGCTCCATATAACCACCGTGATCCCCACGGGCCACGATGGTAAGATATGCGGGCGTATTACCACCCAGGAAGCTCATGTAAGCATGACCGCATTCATGCCGCGCCACCCGTTCCAGATACTCATAGCCCCAGTTCTTCTTCTCTCCGTGCTTCGTCAGTTCAAAGGCCTCTTCCAGGATCTCATCATCCACCGGCTTCCCTGACTTCACCGCCATACGGTTTGCAGCCTCAACAACAAATGTAAGATTCGCCGGACTCATTCCCACAGAACGTGACGCAAGCCGTTGCACCATATCATCGCTTACCTGCTGCGTCGGATTCTTACTCAGCAGGACCTTTAGCAGTTCCTCCCTGGCAGCCTCGTCCGGAAGATCCACCAGGATCTTCCGGTCAAAGCGCCGTACCAGTGCCGGGTCCAGTGCACCGATACCGCGGCCCCCCTCTTCCACAGCGTAATTCGTTGCCGCCAGGACGAAGACCGGCCTCTTCGGATCCACGTTGAAGCCATCCATTTCCGTCAGCAGCGCATTTAATGTTATTTCCTCCGCCTGGGCATAAAGAGTGCCCTGCCGTTTCCGTCCGATGGCATCGATCTCATCGATGAAGATTACCGAAGGAGCATATTTTCTGGCGCGATGAAAGAGCTCCCGTACAGCCGCCGGTCCTGTTCCCGTAAACTGTTTTACAAAGGTGGAGGCATTTGTTGGTATAAATGCCACGTCCGACTCTCCGGCCATGGCCCGGGCCAGCATGGTCTTTCCCGTGCCCGGAGGTCCGTAAAGCAGAACGCCCTTCGGCGGCTTCAAGCCCTGTGCCATGAATTTCTTCGGATTCTTCAGATAGTCCACAAAAAACTTCAGCTCATCCTTTGCATCCGTGGCTCCGATCACATCCGTGAAACGGGTGTCCGGCTTCTCTGCATCATCCAGCATGTCGTCTGCATCTTCGCTCTCCGTCGCTCGTTTCAACGTGAAGTCGCGAAGCCGGATAGTCACCTCACTTTTATTCTCCGACAGCTTCGGAGCCGTTTCAAAGGAAAGCGTCTTTCGTTCTGCCGCAAGCCGGGCCGCGATGCCCTGCAGGTAAAGCTCCCTGCACACCTGAGACAGCATGTCTTCGAAGACGGAGAATTCCTCCTCCGGCTCCGTCAGCTTTCCCCTGGCTCCGGCACGCACAAAGCTCATGATCAGTTCGTCGTCGATAGCCAGCTCCTTTGTCTCCAGCAGGTATACCGGCAGCTCCGGCAATCGTTCCCGAAGTGTACGGAACAATCCTCTTCCCTTGCGGAATGCACCCGCTGCCATAGGCTTGTATTCAAAAGCTCCCACGGATAGCATGAGATCGGATCTCCCGACCTCTTCAAGACCGGTGTCCGTCCGCTCTTCGCCGGTACGACTTTGCTCTGTGATATCCAGCAGCACCAGACGGATGTCCTTCTCCCCTGCGATGGAAAGAGCTTCCTCCGCATTTCGCGTATCATAGAACACATAACCGGGCAGTTCCCTGCGACAGCGCTCCGCAAATGCAGGATCACCGAAGATCAGGATCTCCGCCTTCTCATCGGAAAAGAACAGCGGTCTCGTCTCCTCTGTCAGAGAATCCGTCTCCACCGTAAAATCAATCGAACTGATTCCCTTCAGTGTCTCCTCCAGACTGTCCTCACTCCAGAGACGGCACAGCTTGAAGATCTCGCTCTTGAAGAAAAGCTCTGTCTGTGCCCTGAGAGTCCGGGCATCTACTTTGCCTCCCTCATGGAACAGCAGCGCCACGGGAAGCAGATCGTCAGCACTGACATTTACACTGTACTGCTTCTTAAACAGCTCTTCAAAGCGACTGATCTCCTTCCCGCTGATCTTCTCCAGATCATGGGGTGCCAGATGATTGAACAGAATGGGCCAGCCCGTAGCCAAACGGCTGGTGATGGCCGCCGGGAAGAAGGGCTGCCCCGTCCGCTGATCGATTTCCGACTCCAGTGCATGCAGGATCACCTTCCTCGGGATGCCTGCGGCACTCTGTCTACCGTCACCCTCGTAAAGCGAACGGCCCGCATTACTGGTGAAGATCACGATGGTATCCCGAAAGTCCACAGTCCGTTTCGTGTAACGGTCCTCCAACCGACCTGCATCCAGCAGCTGCAGAAAGAGATGCACCACATTCTGATGGGCCTTCTCAATCTCATCAAACAGAAGAATGCATTTGGGATGATCATGCACAAAGCCCGTCAGTTCTCCCGGGCATGCGCCATGATAGATCGGTTCTGATCCCACCAGCGCCAACCCGGACATATGATCCGCATAGGTAGACATATCAAATCGCTTGTAGGGCAGGTCCAGCGCCTCCGCTGCCTGCTCCGCCAGGAAGGTCTTACCCACTCCCGGAGGCCCCGCAAAGGCAAAGATCGCCCGGGGACGTTTCCGATTCTCATCACCGGCTGCCAGCACCTCTGCTGCGAAGATACCATCCGCAAAGGCATGGACCACATGATCCTGTCCCTGCACTGTACTGAGCAGCTTTGCACGAAGTCTCCGCACACGGGAGGTAAGCTCCGTCAGAAATTCGGGACTCATTTCATCCACTTCCGAACCTCCGCCCTCTTTCCCGGTGTAGGGAATCTCTTCACCATCCGGCTGCATTCCATTTCCCGCCTTCCCGGAAGCCTCTGCCGAGGATTTGCGTTCTGCCTCCTCCTTCGGCTTTGTCCAATCCGTGATATCGCACACCTGCTTCAGTATCGCCGTCGGGTTCTCCACGATGGCCTGCAGCATATCACAGGGAAAGAGCTGCAGAGAGTTTCGCTCCTTAGCGATCTTCTCCGCCCGCTTTATATAGCCTTCCGGCTTCTCCGGTTCCGTTATCTTACGATGGATCAGCTCCGTCCGAAGAAGCCCGCGAAGCCGTGTGGTATCCGTCTTATACACATCCGTGAAAAGGATCTTCAGGGCATGGATCTCAATATTGATCACCTTGAGATAGATCTCCGGACCGTCAAGAAAATCCTCTGCCCTGATCTCGGAAATCTTCAGGATCCCAAGGAACAGATCCTCAACGGAGATATCACTTCTGCCCCCGTGCTTTGCCTCTGCCTTTGCACGGGCCATCACAAATTTCATGGTATTTGACTGATCCATAGTACCTCCTCTTCTGATCCATGGGCAGCATATTCAGCCGAGCATTGAATCTTCCTTATTCCGCAGTGTAGTTTCCGTCACGGATCCTCAGGTATTCCGGCATACAGGGGCAGCCGTTGAAAGCATACTTGTCCCAATCTGCCACCCGGGACAGATCCCCTTCGATCACCAGGTTCTTAAGGCTGGTGCAATTGTGGAAGGCCCCAAAGTCCACATACCGGATATGATCCGGAATGACCACTGACTCAATTCTGGGATTATCCGCCAGGATCTCCCCCTCTATCCGTTCCAGTGCGGGATCAAAACAGACTTTTCTGATACCACAGCCGGAATAATCACCCCAAAGGTCCTCTTTGTCGATCATCACCGTCACCGACAGGGGCAGGAATCCTGCGGGAGGATCCAGGCTGAATCGCTTATACTTCTGCATAAACCACGCCGTCTCATTTCCCCTTGCCACCCATCCGTCCTCTGTGGGCTGAAGAACTGAATCCGCGTCGCAATAGTAGCCAAGCACTCCCCCGTCTTCAAGCATGATCTCCAGGATCCCGTCCTTATGCATAACAGCATCCTGAACCCTACGGTTCCCAAGCCTTTCTGCGAGACTCTCCTGATCTTCACTCAGAAAGCCATCCTTCTCCATGTGCCATGCCCACAGCTCTCCCTCACTCAGCCAGACCAGACTTCTTCCACTGGGGGAAGCCACGATCACCTCCGGCCAGTACAGTTCATCCCAATACGTGGTTTTGACATCTGCCGCGGTCCAGTACTTATGCCTCCCTGTCTCATCCACGATCTCCATATCAATACGCGCCGGCCATGGTTCATGTGGAGGGCTGTACACTGCACCATAATGACAGCCATCCGGCAGATCCCCGTGATGACGATACCTGTCTTCTGCCGGTTGCTGACGGTATTCATCCCAATTGATAAAATCCACTTCCTCCCAGTTATCCTTTAACTCGGAAAACCGGACACCGATGGGATCACGTAATGTCATATCTGTGCCCCCCTTATTCAAACTGTTTAAAAATCTCCCTGACCTGTGTTATGAAAATCGCCTGTCTGTCCTACCGAGATTCGATAGGAATTCCCGTCCTCAAAGTAAAAGAGATCTGTCCGGCTATAGCTTCCGTCGGAGCCGAAGGCCTCCTCATCCGAGATCCATGTATCGCCTTCCGCCACCCGCAGCACATAGTATCCGCAGGGGAAGGACTTCGTCACGGATTCCCCCGGAGAAAGAAGGACCTGAAACTCAACTGCGTCATCTGTCTTCACCAGCTTATAGCAGGCAGAACGATCCTCCTTTGCGGAAAGCACCAGACTGCTCTTCCCCGGACCGTAGGGAGTATTCAGGATCTCCTCCTGCTTTCTTCTCTCTTCCTCCGCCTTTGCTTCCGCATCTTCCCGGTCCCACTGTTCCCGCTTTGCATTCAGTGCGTCCGTACTGACTACGCTCTCTGAAGTAAGGATCGCCTTACCGGGATCGCTGATGCTGCAGAAGAAGCTGTGATCGAAAAGGCTGAGATCATACCCCTCTTTATCATAGGTGATACAGGAATACTCATCCAGATAGAGATACCCTGCGGATACATCCCTCAGCCGGATCTCCTTTCCCGTGAACTCTTTCCTGTCTATCATCCACTCTTCACCGGTAACCGTATTGAACAGGCACGGACGTCCATGAATACTTTCACCGTGATCATCCGGTGCATCCTCCATGTACTTTGTATAAACCATATAATCTCCATAAGCGATCAGGCGGTCTCCGATCTTACCTCGAAGCCCCGGTTCCTCAATATGTCCGTCTGCATCCGCCTTCTTCAGTACATACTCCCGGTCTCTTCTGTCTCCCTCCGGTGTTGTGGTATCCCAATCGGGCCCCTCCTCATAATTCGCACCCTCCGGTGCACCCAGATAGTATACGCATCCGTCCTTAACAGCCATAACATCCTGCCACGTATCATCCAGTTCCTTATACTCCAATGTACCCGTATTCAGCACGCATATCTTCCGATGTCCGTTCTCATTATTGCGAAGGATGAAATACACCGTTCCGTTCGTTATATTTGCTTCCAGGATCTCTCCTTCTCCGATATCAACTTCACGGGTATAATCTTCATCCTCCAGATCCACGCAGATCAGGGTGGTATTATACTGCCTGTTGTACCCCAGATACGCTATCTCATGATCCAGGAGAAATGCGGACTGCCATTTTGCATCCTTGAAGTACAGACGCGAGGTCCACAGCTCCTCCGGATCCGCCTGATAGAATCCCACCTCGCCCTTCTTCATGTCGCCTTCATGAAAATAAGTAAGGAGTCCGTCGGACAGATTCAGCCCCATACAATAATCACGGTCGATCATCTCCGGAGCACCCAGCGAAAGGTCGGTCCGATACAGTCCGTCCTTTTCTCCCGCACTCGTATATCCTCGTTTGAAGGAATGCTGGGCAAAGTAAATGTACCTGCCGTCACTGACCATGTCATATCCGTGCGTCGTCGCCAGAGCCGGCACACCTTCCACAGTCTCCACGATCTTCATTCCTGTTTCTTCATCCACCCGGGTCTGGGTTCCGGTCGTATCCCCGGATGTGGATCCCTCATCCCGGTCATCCGAAGAAGCGCCGCCGCTCCCGCATCCGGGAAGCAGAAAGCAAATTAACAGAAGCAGCATGATCCGTATACGGATGTATTTATTTCTCCCGGCCATATAATGCCTCCCTTCAGACAGTTCAGAACGGTATATCAGTCGCCATACCGGATTCAGAGCCTGATCACCGGGCGGACACCTCCGGCTTCATCATCACCGACCCAGTGTCCCACACCCTTGTCAATGTCTCCACCCTCCGTCACGTACAAAGCGTTTGCAAGTGTATCCCCCGGCGTACGCAGCCACCAGCCCGCTGCATGATCAGCCGTTACATATAACCCTTTCTTTTCGGCGTATGCAGTCGCCTCCGCCCTTCTGTCCGGATCATTTCCAAAAAACTCCTTTGCCTCTTCCTCATTCAGGAGGCAGACATAATCGTCTGTGGACGGTCCTCCGTACGTATCGTATTTCCTGTTATTCTGAGTCCTGCAGTTGATCCTGTCCAACCGCTTTCGTTCTTCCTCGGTAAAAGCCATCTGCAGAAAGTCCCTGTTCAGCCATTCCCGGAGAGAACTGTCCTTCCAGCACGCCCCCTCATCTTTCTCCCGGTCAACCCCTTCCGCCGGTTCGTTGTACGGCCTGCAGTCCAGTATCTGTTCGGATATGAGCAGTACCCACCTGGGGTAGATATCGATGATCCGCCAGGTGATGGGTTCCGGGGTATCGGAGTTCTGTGGATACCGTCCAAACTGCATGGTCCTTCCCATCTCCTCGATAGCTTTTTTCTTCACCTCGTCCTTGGGCTTCACACGGCTGAAGAGCTGTCCGGTCTCCGGATCCTCCTCGATCACATACACCTCGAACCTGCTGAGTTCCTCAGAGTCCTGAAGTCGCACGTTATACATCAGCCAGCAAACGTCTCCCAGTGCCTCATGCAGATCCTCAGGACGCGCTCTCTCAAGGGAGTCATCACAGTAAACCTCAAACGGACTCTTATTGATCTGTATTAACATCGCTCTTCCCCCTATCATCCCATCCTGCACAGAAATCGTCAGTATCCGAAGTTTTAGTCCCACCAGTCAACTCGTGTATACCTGTAGATCAGCCGATAGGCCCGGTCACGGCACTGCACCACCCGCTGATTCCATAGGGGCCCCAGGCCACGGTATTCATCCTCAAATGTAAAGTCTCCGATCTGCACACCCTCCTCCGTGTTTCGAAGGAAGTATTCCTCGTCCTCCCCGGGGTCGGCCTCATCAGGATCAACTGTGCAACGAAAGCCCGGCAGAGTGATGGCCATGCCATGGGTACGCTGAAACTCCGGATCCTCCAGATCAACACAGTACGCCTTGCCCCAGTGCTCTTTCTGCATCCGGAGCTGAGAACCCCGGAGCTCTAAATTCAATCCATATTCAATCTGCCTGTCATCGCTCTGGCTGTCGGTGATCAGACGATCCACCGTGAAAAGATGGGCTCCGTTAAGCTTCGATGTGGCACGGAGAGAATAGATAAAATCGAAGTCCATGCCATTGTTATAATTCTCGGACATGGTATAGGTCTCCACCACATTTAAGGTCACGTGCAAAGACCTGTCCTCTGCCCGGGGATCCGTTGCAACCGGTCTGTGAAGTGTATCCGACGGGATCACGCGGATCAGCTTTCCCTTCTCACAGTAATCAAACAGCCGCTCCCATAGCTCCAGCGCCGGCTCGTAAAGGAACAGTGTTCCGTCCTCCGCAGCCGGAGAAAGGAGCTCCAGTACCTGCTCATATTCTTCATCCTCGAAGAGCTCCTCAGCCTTCGGGTATACTGAGACCAGACGTTCCAGCGCGTCGCTCCGATCATCAAAGCTCTCGATCCGGGACAGGATATGATCCACCTTCGGATCTGCAGGGGGCAGGAGATACCAGTCCCCGTCCGCTTCATTTACACCTGACACATAAATATAACCGGTTTCCGAAAAACGTCTGACCTTCTGAAAGATCTCATCACCGTCATAGTCGGTCTTCGGATGGATGGTCATAAGTGACCTGCCCGTCATCGCCTGAACAAGCTCGATCACAGGGCCATAGGATGCTACAATGTCTCCCGCCACATCCACAGGCCGGAGTGACTGAAGGTCATACTTTTCCCAACGAACCTCGTGAAAGGGCTGATCCACCACGGGGATTCCCGCCTTCTCTGCGACCCGGCGTTTATCGTCCATGGTCATGGTCTGATGGAAAGGATCCTCATCCAGGAACATCTGCATCAGCGGCCACTCCACCTCACTCTGAGTACGGACCTTTGCAAACTGAACCGCTTCATGTGCCTTCTTCCAGTCCTCGGAATCCTCTTCTCTGTCCTCCACACATTTGCAGAGCTCTTCTGCTTTCATGCGGTTATTCTTCCACAGCGCAACTGCACGATTGTAGTGACAGCGGAAATTGCTGTCGTCACTTCGCAGTGCCTGATCCCAAAGCTGAAGGGCCTCATCCGTCTTCCCCAGGTCGAGGAGGCTGAGAGCCCGGTTGTTCAGGGAATCCGCATGATCCACAGCTGCCTGCGGCTTCGGTCTGGGATACTCCTCTCCGGTCTCCATGCGATAGATCTCTTTCAGTGCCACTTCCACCTTCCCGAAGTCCCGGTAACGGTCCTCCGGATCCGCGGCCAGACACCGGGCCAGCAATCTCTGCAGACGCTCGGGCATCTTCACCCGGCACATGCCGAAATAATCATTGCAGACCGCTCCTACCATGGGGCCCGTCATTTCCCGTTCATGGGCCCAGGGCTTGTCACCGAGATACATTTCCAGCACACTCACTGCCCAGCTGTAAATGTCCGTCCGGCGGGTCAGAGTCCGGGATTCCGCCTGCTCCGGAGAACAGTAGGCCGGAGTCCGGCCGCCGGACTCAGCCCGTGCCAGACCGAAATCGCTGACCTTCGCATCCCACTCCTTTGTGAGCAGCAGGTTGTCCGGTTTCACATCCTGATGGATGATACCGTTTTCATGTGCATAGTCCAGACCCCTGGCAAACTGGATGGCAATATCCATAAGACGCTTTTGCACTTCTTCCTTCGTTCCGTCATAAAGCGTTTCGTCTTCGATCCGGTCCTTCAGGCTTCCGCCCTCCATCCATTCGGAGAAGATGGTGGGAACCCCCTGGATCTCCCGGACGTAATAGCAGGAGACGATGTTCGGGTGCAGGCCCAGGTTGATCCACGCATCGCATTCATGGATGAAATCCGCCTTCTGGTGCTCTGTGGTAAAGAAGCCTTCCTTCGGACGTTTCATGGCCAGATCCACATCCCAATCCCTGTGATGTACCCGCCATACAGCCCCCATTCCGCCCTTTACGGCATCGGATTCCACACGGTAGGTATCCAAAAGCATACCGCCCTTCCGGAGACCGCCGGTAGCTGAAAAATCCGTTGTAACGGCCGCCGCCACCGTATCATAGCTCTCATACACGGTATCTTCGCTGCCCGAACCATATTCACTTCCGTCATATACAGTCTTATCATCTGTCATCCCGGCACCCCCTTATCTCATCGAATCGGCCTTCTGTATGAAACAAGCATACCATCTCCGATGAAAGTCCTTTCCGGACAAAGTTGCAGTCCCACGGAGTTTAAATCTCCCGGAATTCAAACCGTCTTGACCCTGATCCCGTTGCTCCGGCAGTACTCCTCTGCATAGGATCCTGCTGAAGCCGTCACCGTCAGTTTTTCACATTCTTTAAATACGTTTTCACCCATCAGAGAGAGGCTGTCAGGCAGTCGGATGGTTTCCAGATTCCTGCAATAGGCAAAGGCCCCCGTCCCGAGACTCACCAATCCTTCCGGCAGTGAAATGTCGGTAAAGCCGAGGCAGTTCCAGAACGCGCCCGTTCCAATGCTTTTCAGACCTTCCGGGAGATTAATATCCGTGAGGGCATTGCATTGGAAAAATGCCTGATCTTCAATATCGGTCAGTTCTTCCGGAAGAACGGCCTGTTCAAGACGAAAGCAATGAGTGAAGACCCTCTCAGGCAGCACCCTGATCTGCTTCGGAACTCTGACCCTTCTCAGATTAGCACATTCTCTGAATGCCCACCGTTCAAGGGTAGTGATGCTGTCCGGAAGATTGATCTCCATCAGTCGTTTGCACTCACGAAAGGCCCCAATCCCCAGATAGGTGAGGCTCTCGGGAAGCTGAGCCTTAACCAGGTGAAGACACTCCCGGAAAGCCTGACCGCCGATCCGTGTCACACCCTCAGGCACGGTAACCTCACACAGGACTTCATGTCTCCGAAACGCACTTTCCCGGATCCGTGACACACGATGCCCATCGATTTCTCCGGGTATGATCAGGTTCGCGATCCCCTCACGAAACCGCTTGATCTCAGCCGTCCCATCCTCCAGAAGAGTATACTCACTTCTGTTGGATTTCCCGAAATTGTATACCTTCGGATCCTTATAATTCGGTGCATGCGCACTTAATTTCACAACCTTATCATCTGTCATACGGATCACCTCCAGACTGACCATTCCAGTAAGACCTCATACAATTCATCAAATGAGGATGCCGTGTAGTCTATCCCGTACGCGCTCACCGCCTCTTCCATATCCCCTGCAGGCATGAACCACACAGAGGCGAGAGATGCATTCTTTGCACCCAGCATATCGGAGGAAAGGGAATCGCCGATCATGATACAGGATTCCTTCGGTTCCCCGATCTTCTCCAGACAGATATCGAAGAATTCCGCCGCAGGCTTTGCAACTCCCATATCTTCACTCACAAAGAGTCCGTCGATATAGCGGTCCAGCCCCGTGGATGCGATCCTGCCCTTTGCATTTATGGTGGCGCCGTTGGATGCGATATAGATCCTCGCATCCTCTATGCCCTCTCTCAGTCTTCTTACAAACTCCAACGCCCCGTCCATCAGGACTCCGTTTACGGACATGGTCCTGATAAAAGCATCATTTACCTTCAGCGGATCCAGTCTCTCCGAGTCATCTCCGCATCTTCTGAAGATATCCCGGAATCTCCTTTGGAACAGCTCGGTTCTCGAGATGGTTCCTTTCTCCAGCTCCAGCCAGAGGGCCTTGTTGTACGTCTTAAAACTCTGATAGATCTCCTCTGAGAAGGGAAGGCCGTTTTCCCTGAGCACGATCCCCAGGGCTTTATGTTCGGAAGCATGAAAATCCAGCAATGTCTGGTCCAGGTCAAAAAGAAAATTATGATGCATGGCATCCCTCCTGTGTCCTATCGGTCCGAAGCACCTCCG